>JAIWOJ010000094.1 GCA_020216965.1 Prosthecobacter sp. | reverse complement strand
GGCGGTCTCGGTCTGCTTGAAGCCAGTGATGACCGTGCCGTCCTTCATCGTCGCGGTCACGGCCTCATAGCCTTCTTTCACGTTGAGCGCAGGCCACACGACTTCGGTGACGATCATGTCGATAGGGAGGCCCCGTGCGATGGCGCTCAAATCAGGCCCGATCTTGCTCTGTGCGGCTCCGGGGGTGTGGCAGGCGATGCAGCCAGCGGATTCGTATATCTTTTTGCCCTCGGCGGCATTGCCGAAGGTGTTCGCGCCCTTCACGATGTTGGCGATGTACTCCTTCGTGTAGGCTGGCAAAGCTGAGTTGATGCCCGCCAGCTTCATGAGCAGTGGCGAAAGCTTCGCGTCGTTCTTGCCGAGGCTGTTGAGCGTAGTGAGCACCTTTTTCGCCTGTGCAGCATCCAGCGCGTCCTTCTTCTGCAAGGCACGCATCAGGGCCGCATGGCCTTCGGCACGCGAAACGAGCGCGGCTAGCTTCGTGGTGTCCTTCAGCGCCAGAGCAGCAACTTCATCTGGCTTGAGGCTGATGAGTGCATCCAGTGCCTGTGGCACGTTTTCCTCGAGAGCTAGCCTACGGATGCGTTCGGTGAAGGAACTGACCTTCCACACGCCTGCGAGCCGGATGCCCTGCGCACGCACTGCGGCGTTTTTGGATTCAAACAGCGGCTCGATCAGTTTTTCTGCATTCTCGGGCCTGGCGCTCTTCAGCGCAGCCAAGACGTCTGCATTTTGCCCCGCACGCTCCAGGATGAAGGCCACATCGTCCCCGCTCGCGGCACTGGCGAGCGCCTTGAGCCACTTCGTCTGCCGTTCGGCATCGCCTTCATGCTTCGCGATCTGCTCGCGCATGATCGCGGTGGCTCGACTGCTCGCCGTGAAGGTGTTGGTGGCGGAGCGCCGATCTCCCGCTGAGTTCTCCGCCTGCCGCCGCAGCTCTTCCGCGCTCATCTCCACCCAGCCATTTTGCAGCGCAAAGATGAGGTGCTCGTCCTTCTCAAACGCCGGTTTCGCCGACCATAGCGGGTTCAGCACATGCAGCGTCTTGGTGAGCGCGTGCCGGTGGTAGCCGTTGAACTCCTTGTCGAGCGCCCTCGCCGCGACAGTGGCCGCTTTCGCGTCGTTCACATAACTCGCGGCCACGATGGCCTCCAGCCGCACCAGCGCGTCGTCATCGGCGATTTGCGTTTCCAGTAGCGTCAAAGCATCCGCCAGCCTGCCATCGCGTGCCCAGGTGCCGATCACGCGCGTGGCATAGGCACGGATGCGGGCATCTGGTGATCTCAGCAGCGCTTTCAGCAGCTCGGGGCGCAGCGTCTCATGCGCCTCATAAAGCGAGAGAGCTTGAAGCTGGCGGTAGGCGTTTTGCTTTGGTGTCCACGCATCGAGCGCGGTGACGACTTCTTTCGAGTCCCGCTCAATGAGAAGGCGTTTCGCCTGATACCAGGTCCAGCGCTCCTTCGAATCGACCTGCTCCAGGAGGTCTTCGACGCTCTTTTTGACGAGATTGACAGGCTTGACCTTTTGACCGGCTTTCCACGTCACGCGCCAGATGCGGCCGTGCTCCTTGTCGCGGTCGGGATGGCGGTAGCTGGCCTGGTAGTGGCCGATGATGGGGTTGTACCAGTCTGCGACATAAATGCCACCGTCTGGCCCCATGCGCACCTCGACCGGGCGGAAGACGTTGTTCTTCGTTTCGATGATGTTTGGCAGTCGCGTCGTGGAAAACATGCCGTTCTCGTATTTCAGTTCGTGCCACTCAAGCAGGTTCGCATAGTAGCCGCCGATCACGATGCGGCCCTGCATTTCCTTTGGAAACATGCTGCTGTGCAGGAACTCCTGGCCCACCTGCTTGATGGGGGCCAGGCAGAGGTTCATGGCCTGGGCATCGACGGCGAGATTGGAACGCACCAGGCCAGGCGTGCTGAACCACGAGCCAATGTTGGCACCGCTTTTGTGAAACGGCTGACCGTATTCCGTGGTGGTGACGCCCCAGCAATTCGCCCCAGCGGAGGACCATTGGAAAAAGGGATCAAGATGCCCTGTGCGCGGCCGGTAACGCCAGATGCCCGCGCGATTCAGAGTCTCCACGCCATACGGAGTCTCTACGCGCGAGTAGATGTGATGCCCCTGCGTGAACCACAGCTCACCGCCGAAGCCCCAGTTGATGCAGTTGATCATCTGATGCGAGTCCGCCGTGCCGAATCCACCGAGCACGATGCGCTTCGTGTCCGCCTTATCATCGCCATCGCTATCCTTGAAGTGCAGCAGCTCCGTGCCCTGCGCCACATACAGGCCGCCATCTCCTAGCTCGATGCCACTGGGCATGAACAAGCCCTCGACGAACTTGTGAAACTTGTCCGCCTTGCCATCGCCATCCCTGTCCTCACACACGAGCACATAGTCGTTCGCCTTTTCGCCAGGCTTGATCTGTGGATAACTTACCGCGCAGGCCACCCACAAGCGCCCGCGCTCGTCCCAGCGCATCTGGATGGGTTTGATGATGCCGTCGGCCTCACTCGCAAAGAGATTCACCGCAAAGCCATCCATGATCTGAAACGACGCCAGTTCCTCTTCGGGTGACTGCGGCTTCGCTGTCGGCGGCTCCACCGGGATCGACGACCGCGCGCCAATCGGCGTCACTGGCTTGCCCTCGATGGCTGCCCAGATGTTCCTTTCCGCTTGATCGAGTAGCGGGCGAAAATCTTCCATTTCTTGGGGAAAAATGCGTTTGCTGGAGTCCTTCCAGTCGCGCGAATACGGCACATTCGTGCGATCTCCCATCAGGAAGGCCCAATTCATCGGCCGCCAGTAATCGAACCACAGGCGCTCGAATTCGATGACTTGGGCACGGACGGCTTCGTTGGAGGTTGTTTGAAGGCCAAAGGCTTTAGTGATTTGTTCTGCCATCTCACGGTGGCCGTTTTCATCTAGGATGGGTCCGATCGTGTGGATGGGACCTATGAAATGCAGCCCCTTCTTCAAAGCTAGCGCACGAATGGCATCCGTGTACTCACTTAGCGCCGCGCTGCGCTCAAACGGCACCGGAGCCACTAACACCACCCGCCGCCCCTCATCCGCGAACTCTTCGATCAGCCTTTCATACGCCTCAATGAACTGCGTGAGCTTCTCCACGCCGTTTAGCGACTCCATCTGACCAAACTGCGCGATCACCACCGTCGCTCCGACTTCTTTGAGCTGTTGCCGCCAGTCGCGCTGCTGCCGCCAGCTATCCGTGCCGGTCTCGGCGCTGATGCGCTTTTCCGCAGCGGCTCGTTTCGGATCGAGGTTCTGGTAGTTACCACCATCGCGCCATTGCTCAAAGACCGTGTCGCCCTCCCAGCCGAAGTTTCGCACCTTGATCTTCAATTCAGGCTTCGACGCGATGAGCTGCGTTTGCAGATAGCCATTGAACCGCGTTCGCTCCATGTTTGCGCCGCCTGTGAGTGCGATGACATCATTCTGACGCAGTTCAAAAGACTCGGCATTTGCAACAAGACAGCATAGCAGGAGCGGGAAAATCAACGTTGAGGGCATGGTTGGGAAAAGAACGGCCAAGGTCGGCCTCTTCATCCTCAAATCATCCTCAAAAAAAGGCGGCTTTCTTACCGCGCTGATCGGTCAAGCATTGCAAAGGACTCGTCCGTCAGCGTTTTCAGGAAAGCCACCAGCGCGGCTTTTTCGTCCACAGTCAGGCCCAGGCCGCCGTGGCGCAGGTGCTTGGCCAGGTTGGGGTCAAGCGTGGCGCTGGGCTTTACTCCGTGGTCGTAGTGTTCGATGACCTCCTCCAGCGTCGTGAAGCGGCCATCGTGCATGTAGGGCGCGGTTAGCGCCACATTGCGCAGGCTGGGCACCATGAACTTGCCACGATCCGCCGCCTTGCCCGTGACCTTGGCACGGCCTTCATCCGTGAGGGCGGCGTCGGCATCCAGGCCGTTGTTGAGAAACTGGTGGTTGGTGAAAAACGCGCCGCCATGACAATGAAAACAGTCCGCGCCACGAATGCCACGCGCGGGATCGCTCTCAGTGAAAAACAGGGTGAACCCGCGCTGCTCGATCTCGCAGAGCGTCTTGTCGTCCGTGACGGTGCGGTCCATGGCGGAATCCCCGGAGAAAAGGCTGAGCAGATGCTGCTCCAGCGCTTTGGCGATGCGGTCCGCGCTGATTTCCGGTGTGCCAAACGCGGCCTCAAAGTCCGGCGCGAGGTCGCGGATTTTGCCAATCGCATTTGGCAGGGTCTCGTGCATTTCATCCGGGTCCTGGATGGGCATCAGCACTTGCTCCCGCAGGCTGAGCGCGCGGCCATCCCAGAAGAACGCGGGCTTCCACGCAAGGTTGAACAGCGGCATGGCCTGGCGTTGACCTGTGCGTCCTTCGGCCCCGATGCTGAAGCGGCGCGGATCACTCAGGGCATGGGCCGCGCTATGGCAGCTCGCGCAGGACTGGCTGTTGTTGACCGAGAGCCGGGTGTCGTGAAACAAGGTTCTGCCCAGCGCCACGCCCGCAAGGGTGGGAGGATTGTCCGCAGGCAGCCGGACCTTGGGGAAATGAGCCGGAATCTTGGCTGCGAACCAATCCGGCAGCTCCGCGCCTTCATTCAAGACGGGTGCTGGCGGGGGTTCTCGCGTGACCTTCTCCACGCCAAAAAGATGCACGGCGTTGTCGGCCAGCCTGCCCGCCAGAGGATCCTCATCGGCGGAGTGCGTGGAGTCGGCCTCGGCGATGTGGATGGTATGCACGGCCTCAAAGAAGCGCTCCGCGTGAAGGTTCAGCACCAGGGTTGCGTCCTGGCTCAAGTCCAAATTCACAGCTACGACCACCGTTCCCTGGCAGGACTGGCCGGCGAGATGGTAGGAGTAACCGCCCAGTTCGCCATTGGGCAGCACATAGCGGCCCTCCAACGCACAAAACACAAAGCCTCCGCGCCAGCTCCAGTGCATGCCGTTGACTTCGGGATTCAGCGGATGACCGGCAGGCCATTGGGCGACCGGCCTTTGGTCGGTGGCTTCATCAAGGCCGAGGTCGAAACGAAAGCCTGTGTAGCTTCCCGGCGGCACGCCGTTGAGGCGAAACTCCAGCCTGCCTTTGCCCGCGTCCAAATGCTCCGCCCAGTCCTTGGCGCCGATCCAGCGTCCGCCAGGCTCTTGCAGTTCGGCATGGGAAAGCAGCAAGGATAAGCGTGTGATGGAGAGGCGAGTGCCTGCCGCATTCACCAGGCGCGTGTCATGCATTACCAAAGGCTCGCCACGCCAAAGCGGGCGGACGATCACCCGCAGTTCAGCGGCCTCCGCCAGCGGAGTGAGCAGCAGCAGGAGACTGAAACCGCGCCAGCTCATGATGGCATGATCAGGGTGAAGCGTGTGAGCACGCCGGGCTCGCTTTCCGCTTTCAGCTTCGCGCCGTGGATATCCGCGATGGCTTTGCAGATCGCCAGCCCCAGGCCCACACCGCCGGACCTGCGGCTGCGCGAGCTGTCGGCTCGGTAGAAGCGCTCAAACACATGGGGAAGATCTTCCGCCGGGATGCCGGGACCTGTGTTTTCGATTTGGACAGAGGCCCCGCCATCATCGGAACCTGTGCGAATCCGCACTTCGCCACCGCTTAGGTTGTGCTGCACAGCGTTGTTCACGAGGTTGGCGATGACCTGTGTAATCTGCGCTGCGTTGGCTACGCAGGGCGCGGGATTGAGCGTGGCGCTCAGGGTGATGTCTTGCGTGCCAGCCATGCCGCGCAGGCTCTCGATCACCTCCGCACTGAGCGCCGCGAGATCGCAGAGGCTGCGGTCGGCATCACTGCCGGACTCGATTTTCGCCAGATCCAGCAGTGCCTCGATCAGGCCGCTCATGCGCCGTGCAGCGCGCAGGGTGGTGGAGATGGTTTCGCGATACTCCGCGCCGCTGCGATCGCGCTCCAGGGCGCTTTGGGCCTCCGCGATGAGCACGCTCACCGGCGTGCGCAGTTCATGCGCCACATCCGCGCTAAAGCGTGACTGCTGGGCAAAGGCGCGTTCAAGACTGGCAAAGGTCTCATTGAGCACCTTGGTCAGGCGGGCCAGCTCCGAGCTGCCGCTATGGCTTTCAATGCGTGTGCCTAGATTGCCGCGACTGATGCGCTCAGCCGCGCTGATGATTTGCTCCACGGGCTGGATGGCTTTTTTCAAAATCCAGGCGTCCACCAGCAGCCCCGCGCCCAGCACGGCGGCCCCAAGGCTCAGCAGCCACCAGCCGAGGCGCGTCGCGGCTTGTGTCTCGTTTTGCAAAGAAGTCGCCGCCAGAAAACACTCGCCAGGCGGTGTGATGAGATAGGCTTCGCGCCAGTGCCCGGAGATGCGGCGCTGAATCACAAAGGGCACAAGATTCAGCGTGGGTGGCATCGGCATGGTGTCAGAAATGCCCGCCGAATGCGCCAGCAGGCGTCCTGTTCGGTTCCACACGGCGAACTCGATGCCGCGCGCGTTGAAGGCGGCCATGGATTCAGCGGGCAGCTCATACGAGTCTGGCGGGGGTGACTTCGGTCCAGGCGGTAAGCCGCCACGAACGCCCTGCTGGTGCAGGGCGCGGTGCAGCAGAGACAAGGGCTCATCCAGAGCGCGGTCCAGGCGGTCCAGCTCGCCATTCCAGTGCAGCCGGTGCGCCGTGATGCCAAAAGCCGCCAGCACGCAGGCCAGCAGCGCCCCATGCCACAGCAGAATGCGGCTGCGAAGGCTGAAGGTGGGCGCTTTCATCACGGGATGCAATAGCCTTGTCCACGACGGGTCACGATGAACTCCGCACCGAGCTTCTTGCGCACGAGCGAAACACGCACGTCGAGCAGGTTGGAGAGGGATTCCTCATTTTCATCAAAGAGATGCTCATACAGTTCCGTGCGGCTCACCATCTTGCCGCGCCGCAGCGCCAGATACTCCACCAGCGCATACTCGCGTGCCGTGAGCACCACGGGCTCGCCCCGGATCGTGACCGATTTGCCCCAGGTATCCACGCATACCTCGCCGATGACGATTTGATCCCGCGCCTGGCCGCCGCTGCGGCGGATCAGGGCGCGTAGCCGGGCGCGCAGCTCATTGATGTCAAAAGGCTTGGCCAGGTAGTCATCCGCGCCGGTGTTGAGGCCCTCAATGCGGCTCTGCACGGCCGTCTTGGCCGTCAGCATGAGCACGGGAGTCTGCTTCTTCAAACGCAGCGCCTTGAGCACCTCCATCACGCTCATCACCGGCAGCATCCAGTCGAGCACGATCGCATCGTAATCACACTCCAGCGCCTTGAAGCGCGCCTCGTCGCCATCCTCCGCCGTGTCCACCGCATAGCCATCCTCCCGCAGCGCCCGGGTGAGCGCGCGGAGCAGATCAGGCTCGTCCTCGACGATCAGCAGGCGCATGGCTCAAGACTAAAGCACAGAACCTTTCAGGAGCATGACGAAGTCTTTGGACTGCGGCAGCCCGCTGCCGCT
>JAIWOJ010000093.1 GCA_020216965.1 Prosthecobacter sp. | reverse complement strand
GACCTCCTCCGCCCACTCAGCCGCCGCCGTTTCCTTCAACACAGCAGCCAAGCCCTGGCCGCAGGCGCGCTAGGTCAGGCGCTGGCAGCAGAATCTACCCCCAAGATGCCTGCCTCTGAAACCCTGGTGCAGCAGCTTTATGGTAGCCTGGATGAGACGCAGCGCACTGCCATCTGCCTTCCTTGGGATCATCCGCTTCGGCTCAAAGTGGACAACAATTGGCACATCCGCCCGCAGCGGCTCCGCGATGTGCTAAAACCAGATCAGCAAGACCTCGTGCGCCAGATCTTCGATCAACTGCACAGTGAAGAATACAAAAAGGAGGTCTGGCGTCAGTTTGACCACGACAACAAGGGTGATGGCGGCTTTGCCAGCGCTTCCGTAGCCATTTTCGGCGAGCCCGGCAGTGGCAAATTTGAGTTTGTCCTCACTGGACGCCATTGCACCCGCCGCTGTGATGGCGACAGCGAGGCAGGCACCGCCTTTGGGGGCCCTATTTTTTACGGTCATGCCGCGAAGAGCTTCAACGAAAGAGCTGACCACGAGGGCAATGCCTATTGGTTCCAGGCCAAGCGCGCGAATGAAGTCTTCCAAGCCCTGGATGGACGCCAGCGTGAAATGGCCCTGTGCGACACAAGCCGGGACGAAGAAGGCAACGATACGGTGAAGCTCACTGGCAAAACACGCGGTCTGGATGGCATCCCCATGAGCGAATTGAGTGCCGATCAGAAGGGGCTCGTGCGGGCTGTGCTCAAGGATCTGCTGGCTCCCTTCCGTGCGGAGGATGCCGCTGAATCCATGAAATACATTGAGGCAGGTGGCTTCGACAACCTGCACCTAGCTTATTACAAAAACCAAGACATCGGCAAAGATGGTGTCTGGGATGTCTGGCAGATTGAGGGACCGAACATGGTCTGGTTCTTCCGCGGAGAGCCCCACGTCCACTGCTGGGCACACATCAAGGAAAAAGCCTGATCCTTACCATCTCTCTGCCCCGCTATGAAACGCACACTGCTTCTCTCTGCTGCCCTTTTTCCCACGCTGCTAACTGCAGAGGCAGTGAAAGACCGCGAAGGCGCGGTGCGCGCTGACAAAGCACGCATGGAGGCAGACAAGCGCTGGGCCTATAACGACCTAGATAGCGGCTTCCGGCAGGCCAAGCTGACCGGTAAGCCCGTGCTCGTGGTCATGCGCTGCGTGCCATGCCTCTCCTGCATGGGCCTAGATACCGCCGTGCTCATGGAGGGGGAAGAACTATCCCCACTGCTGGATCAGTTTGTCTGTGTGCGCGTCATCAATGCCAATGCGCTGGACCTGACCCGCTTCCAGTTTGATTTTGACCTTTCTTTCTCAACGCTGTTTTTCAATGGCGACGGCACCGTCTATGGCCGCTATGGCTCCTGGACGCACCAAAAGAATTCAGCCGACCAAACTCTCACAGGTTACAAGCGCGCCCTGGAGGCAGCTCTGGCGCTGCACCGGGCTTATCCTGGCAACAAGGCTGCCCTCGCAGGCAAGCAACCAGGCCCCATCCCCTATGTGAGCCCGATTGACATGCCGAAGCTAGCTGAGCGCTACACGCGAGAGCTGGCCTGGGATGGCAAGGTGGTGCAGAGCTGTGTGCATTGCCACATGATCGGGGATGCCCTCCGTGCCTCCTTCCGCGATCAAAAGAAGCCTGTGCCGGATGAGTGGGTTTATCCCATGCCCGCGCCAGAGACCATCGGCCTCACACTCGTGCCTGACCAGCCAGCCACCATCGCCGCCGTGCAGGGAGGCAGCGCGGCAGAAAAAGCAGGTCTCCAGGCCGGGGATGTTATCACCGCCTTCGCAGATCAGCCGCCGGTCTCCCCCGCTGACATCGCCTGGGCGCTGCACCGCACCGGGGAGAGTGCGCGCTATGAGGTGCAGGTTTCACGCGCTGGCAAAGCGCAAACCCTCACGCTCGACCTACCTGTGGGGTGGCGGAAAATGACCGACAACAGCGGTCGCGTCGGTGCCTGGTCCATGCGTGGCATGGCAGCAGGCGGGCTGAACCTGGTGGATTTGACGGATAAAGAGCGCCGCCAGCGCGGGTTGGGCCTCGATGGGATGGCCCTCTGGGTCAAAGGGCTAGGCATGTATGGGATGCACGCCGCTGCCAAAAAGGCAGGTTTTGAAAAGGAAGATGTGTTGATTGAGGTCGCTGGGCATCGAAATCGGATGAGCGAAAGCCGCCTGCATGGGCACCTGTTGCAAGAGCATTTCCAGGGCCAAAAAGTGCCCGTCAAAGTGCTGCGCGGTGGCAAGACGGTCGATCTACAACTGCCCATGCAGTGATCGTCTCTCCGCAACCCAGATTCCAAAGTTCCCTCAGGCAAGAGCGCCTGCATACGGGGAGCTTCGGACTCCGGGTAAAACGCCAGCCCGCAGACATCTGACATGGAGGAAAGGATTCAGCAGGCAGATGAGGCAACATCAGCCCGGAGGGCTGCCCGTGAATAGCCGGGGGGCGAGGCACGAGCCCCCCGGTGGCAGGTGCATCGCGCGATGGTGAGCCGAAAACCCGGAGGGTGTTCCCCGATGCGGGCTTCAGGCGGGGCGCAGGGTGCATTGGGCAACCCCATTCGGGGTTGGGGCGGGGAAAATCCCCTGGGTTCTGTGCCCCAGGGGTTCACCCGCTACGCGGGATCACCCCTGGCTATTCACAGGTAGCCCCTACGGGGCTGGGGAGGGGAACCCGAATTCCGAAGTCCTGGCAGACAAGATTGTCTGCATCACGCGGAACTTCGGGTTCTGGGGTCAGAGTCGCGTTAGCGGATTCACGCGCGTTTCGAGAGGCAGCCTCACCTCTGCACTCCCCATGCGGTGAGACTCAAAAACCGCAGAGATCATCTCCACCGTCATGCGGCCCTGAGTTGCATCGCAGAGGGGCGCACGCCCCTCCTGGATGGCAGCGATGAGGTCGCGCCCAGCCACTTCATGACTGGAGATCTTCCGGCCAAGATCAGCGATGGGCTCCGGCTTGCCCACGCCTGCGCTGGTGATGGGCTGCCACAGGCGTGCCATCGCGACAGGCTGAAAAGGATTCCCAGGCAGCCAATGGGCCAGCGGCTCTTTATCCATGCGCAGATCCACGATGCCCTGGGTGCCAATGACCTGGAGGCCAAACGCAGCCTCGCTGACGCCAGCTTCCTGGATGGAGTCAAAATAAAGCGTGATGCCGCTGCTGAGTCGGTAGCGGGCATGTACTTCATCCCCAGCGAGTGGGCCGATGCCCTCATCGCCCTCCCGCACATCCGCGCCTGTGATTGGGCGGCCTTTCAGGCGCACCTCCGCCGAACAACCGAGCGCCGCGCCACCGAGATAAGTGCCGATATTCAGCACATGAGAGCCGAGCACCCACAGGTCCAGCGCGCCCCCACGCTTGTCTTCCTTACCACGACCACGCATCTCCAGCACGCGACCGATGAGCCCGTCCTGGATGAGTTTTGCCACCACCGGCAGCACGGGATGCTGGCGGTTGCGATGGGCCAGCGCGAGCTTCATGCCCGCTTTTTCACAGGCGGTCACGATCTCATCCGCCTCCTGCGGTGTGCGGCAATAAGGTTTCTCCATATAAACGCCGCGCACACCTGCCTCTGCGCAGGCCAGGGCCATTTCGTGGTGCTGATCGATATGGCGCGGGCAGATGGCCACGATCTCAGGCCGCACCTCCCGCAGCATCTGGCGGTAGTCAGCGTGCCCCGCCTTCAGGCCCAGCCGCTTCACCGCCGCCGCACGCCCCGCGTCATCGGCATCTGCGACCGCCACGATCTCCGTCTCGGCTAGCCGCAGCCACATCGTGTCGAGGCCGTGGCCGTAGTTGCCCCTCCCCGTGTGGCCGATGACCGCTACGCGCCATTTTTTCTCTGCGGCGATGGTGCTGGCTGAAAGAGCGGCTGGCAGAGTGATGAGGAAATGACGACGATGCATGGGCTGGAGGGCAGAGAAAACGCAGCCAAAGGCGCGCAGAATGCGGCAAAGCGAACTGGGCCGATTTTTCGGTAAGAAACCAGGCTTCGCTGTTCCCCGTGATGCTGCCCCTTTTGTATGCAAGAACCTCGGAATCCAGGCTAATACAGCGCCGTTTCCCCCTCATGCAGCAGGCGCACGCGATCATCGAGGCCGCGGAGACTCGCTGACTTTGCCAGCCACTCCGCCGGCTCATGGATGGGTTCACCCCCTAGGGGAAAGGTATCGTGGTGCATGGGCACCATGTGGCGCGCGCCCATCATCTCAAAGGCATCCAGCGCTTCCTCAGGATTCATGTGAACGGGCCGCCCGCTGGGGGCGAGGTAGGCACCGATGGGCATCAGCGCGAGGTCGATCTCTGCCCGGCGGCCGATCTCCTGAAAGCCATCAAACATGGAGCTATCTCCGCAGTGAAAGAGCGTGCGCCCCTGCCCCTCAATCAGGTAGCCCCCAAAGCCGCGATGCGTGTCGTGTATCATGCGTGCCCCCCAGTGTCGGGCAGGCGTCAGTGTGATGCGTAGATCCCGGAAGCGCGCCTGCTGCCAGGTCTCTAATTCCACGATCTGCCCAAATCCACAGCGCTTGACCACGCTGCCCACCCCTTTTGGCACCACGATCGGTTGCCCTCTGGCGATCCGCCGCAGGCTGGGCAGGTGCAGATGGTCAAAGTGGGCATGGGTGATGAGCACGAGATCAATCCCAGGCAAATCCCCGGCCCACAGGCTCGGGTGCCGCACCCGCTTCACGGGGCCATGCCAGAGCGCCCAGTTCGGATCAATCGCCAAGTTCACCCCGCCGATCTGGGCAAAAAAACCCGCATGGCCTAGCCACGTCACCCCAAGCTGACCAGCCTCGGCCACAGGTACCCCCCCATCAATCACACGGCCAGGGCGGCGTGGCGCGAGCAAGGTGGGAATCAGCACGCCACCTAGGAATTCCAGATTCCTCCGCCGCCAGCCCTGGGTAGGTAGCAGGCCAATGTGGTTCTCATCTTTTCGCCGCCGAGAGAAGGCTCTCCCCCGGCGGGAACGACCAGTTTCGGCCGATCCTCCGTGGTCCGGAGCAGGGTCATGGATCATCGTGGCGGGGGATGCCTGATTTTTCTCAGAAAATTAACCCCCTGTGGCCCTGGCTGGCAACCCCTGTTTTTCCATCGCCTCCCTCTTGGCAGACCGCCCTCACCTGCCACCATGGCCTGCATGACCCCGCCCACGCCCGATGCTTTTGGTAGCAAAGCCGCCCTGCGCCAGCAGATGCGCCAGCGGCTCAAAATGCTGCCAGAGAGCAGCCTACACCACTGGTCGGGCCAGATCGTCCACGCCTTGCAAAAGCGCTCTGACCTCTGGGCCCAGCCTGGCACCATCGCGCTTTTTGGTGGCCTGCGCTCAGAGCCAGATCTGATTTCCACCTTCCTCCCTTGGCTCCAAGAGCGGGGCTGGCGCAGCGTGTTCTTCGCCGTCCAGGGCGTGGAGCTTGTCCCCATGTCCGTCACTTCCGCCCAGGATCTGCGCCGGGGCCCCCTCGGTGTTTGGGAGCCTGCTGGGGGCCAGGTCGTGCCTCATGCAGAGTTGGACTTGATTCTCGTTCCCGGCCTAGCCTTCGGCTTGCGGGATGGCACCCGCCTCGGACGCGGCGGCGGCTTTTACGATCGCCTCCTGTCACGCCCAGAGCTTGCCCGCGCCCGTCGCATCGCCGTGGCCTTTCATCTGCAACTGCTGCCAGACATTCCCTGTGAGCCGCATGACATCCGTGTGCCCGAGATCATCACCGAGCTCGATGGCGTGTAGAGGCTCTACTCCGGCGGTCTCAGAGCAAGCCACTCGACCTCCATCCATGACCCCAAATGCCGCTTTTCCCAGGGGCATGCCTTAGCGCGTGGTGCCCATGGCTGGCATCATGGCATTGCGTGCCATGAAACTACGGCCCGTAAAGGGCGGCACTGAATTGAATGCAATGCGCCGGTCATTGTAAAAATCAATCAGACGCGCCCGCGTTGCCACAAGACGGGCACGCAACTCCGTATGCGCCGCATCGTGCGGTAGCTCCTTGACCACGCGGTTCAGATGCTTCACCCCACGCACCACCGGCACAAAGGCCACCCCCGCCTCAGGGTAGCGAGCGCGCAGATGGGCTTCCGGCAGCCCGTAATGCACCACGACTCTGGAAACGGCACCCGTCTGCCCCAGCAGCGGTGCCGACAGAGCCTGCGGCCCAAAGTCTGCCGCCGATAGCTCCAGCGTGCGCGCCATCAAGGGTCTGATCTGAACATCCGACGAGCATGAGCTCATGATGGCCAGGGTAAATACGGGCACCAAAAGGCGATAAAGAAAGTTCATGTCTCCCAGCATGGCAAAAGCGCTGCAAACGTCAAAAGAAGTCCTGCTCCCATGGCCCAGCTCTCTGGGAGACGATCCCGCCGCCAGGTTGAATACCGGCTCCGCAGCACCGCGATTTTTTGGGAACTTCTCGCGCCCGTGGTAAATCCGCCGTGTTCAAAACCACCGCATTCTGGCGAATGCGCCTACGTCTCTGGCACCACCCCCTCGCATTCTGGCGAATGCGCCTACATGTCCGTGCGCCACGCTTTGGCCGTAGGCTGTGCGCCGGGACGCGATGATTGGTACATTTTCAACGAGCGCTCTTTCCCGACGAATTTCGGAACCCGACTTGAGCCCGGCTGCCGAGTCGCATCCTTCCGCGCCCAGCTACCATCGCAGGTGCTTGGCAGGCACCCTTTCTGCATGGCGCTCTTCTTTGATGATCTGACCGTCCTTCAGATGCAGCACGCGGTCTGCCATGCCCGCCATGTCCGCATTGTGCGTGATGATGACCACCAGCGTGCCCAGTTGCTGATTGATGCGCTCCACCGCCTCTAGCACGGTGATGCCTGTGCCCACATCCAGCGCACCCGTGGGCTCGTCACAGAGCAGCACCTCGGGTCGTTTGGCGATCGCGCGGGCGATGGCTACCCGCTGCTGCTCGCCACCGCTGAGTTGGCTGGGGAAATGGTCCATCCGGTGCTCCAGGTTCACCATCGCCAGCGCTTCCTCCGGGCGCATTGGATCCCGCGAGATATCTGTGATTAAGGCCACATTTTCCCGCGCCGTCAGGCTGGGGATCAAATTGTAGAACTGGAAGACAAACCCCACACAGTTCCGCCGAAACTGGGTCAGCACCCGCTCCCCACCGCCTGAAAGCTCCCAGCCACGATAACGCAACCGCCCCTCCGTCGGCACGTCCAGGCCCCCCAGAATGTTCAGCAGGGTGGACTTGCCACTGCCAGAGGCCCCCAACAGCACCACCAGCTCCCCTGCGCGAAAGTCGAGGTCCACCCCATGCAGAGCCACCACATCCAGCTCCCCGGTGTGATACACCTTTCTCAGCCCACGCGCTTCAAAGATAGTCGCCTCTGGCTGAGTGACTTCGGGGGGTAAGTGGGGGCTAGCCATGGCGCAGATCATCAGGCAGCAAACGAT
>JAIWOJ010000092.1 GCA_020216965.1 Prosthecobacter sp. | reverse complement strand
GGCGCTCCCTTTTTTATTACCGGCGAGACGCCAGCGCTCCCTTGGGGGTGGCTAGAGTGGGTGATGGAAGGGACCGTGGCTAGGGGAAGAGGCCGAGATCGCGGCCCCAGATGACGGGGACGGGGTCATGGAGGTGGTCGATGTCATCAAAATGCCACCATTCGCCCGGCAGTGGGATCAGGCCAGCGTCCCGCATGGCTTGATGCAGCACGGATAGGTTCCGGCGGATTTCGGGGTCTGGATGGTCTGCACGGCTGGCAGCGCCTGGTAGGTTGTCATCAAAGGCCGTCGGCATCCGCAGTTCTTTCCCCTGGGCATCCTCCAGCGTGGCATCTAGGGAGACGCCGCCGCAGTGGCGCGACCAGCCAGTGCCTGGGCTGAGAAAGAGGCCGGTGCTGCCTGCGTGGCGATGCAATCTTTCCTGCACCTCCGGTGGACGCCAGGCATCCCAGAGACGGAGGCGATAGCCTTGTGCGGCCAGGGTGATCTGTGCCTGACGCAGGCGCTCTGCGGTCGATGCCCGCAGGAGACAGGGCATGTGGCGTGGGTAGAGCGGCTGACCGGTGAGGTTATCTGCCGTGCCATACTTCAGATCGATCCGCACGCCAGGGACGGTCGCACGCACGTCCACCAGGCCATGCCGTCCGGCTAGGTTCACGGCTTGGCGCATCTGCGCTGCGCTGCGGCGCTGCTCTTGAGCGCAGTTACCGAGGATCGCAATCAAGACACAGGTCATCAGCCTAGGATAGAGGGGCGGCATCGGGCTTTTTTTTGCTTCCTTCAGCGCGCAGGGCAAGGCAAGTTTCCAGCCACACGGCCTCCCTTTTCCCTTCCACACACGCATGACCCAGTATCAGCTCCTGAACGCGCTCCTGCATTTTCTCTGCTTTTTTATGGGGGCGGGCATTGGCTCTTTTCTGAATGTGGTGATCTATCGGCTGCCGCGTGGGATCTCGGTGAATCAGCCGCGCCGTTCGTTTTGCCCTGCCTGCAAATATCAGATCCCCTGGCATCATAACATCCCCCTGCTGAGCTGGCTGCTGCTGCGGGGCAAATGCGCCAACTGCGGCGCAGGCATCTCTGCACGCTACTTCGGGGTGGAACTGCTGACCGGGCTGCTGTTTTACGGCATCTTTTGGAGGGTGGGGGGAGATTGGGCGCTGATCCGGGAATGGGGACCGCAGGTGCTGCTGCTTTGGCTGTTTGCCAGCCTGCTCGTCGCGGGGAGTTTCATTGACATTGAGCATTTCATTTTGCCCCACGAAATCACCATCGGCGGCACGCTACTGGGCCTGGCGGGAGCCACATGGGTGCCTGCGATGATGGGGGAGGCGCTGCACCTGCGTGGCTTTATGATGGCCCTGGCGAGTGCCGCCCTGGGCCTAGGTGGTCTCTGGCTGGTGGTTGAGCTTGGGAAACTGGCCTTTGGGCGCAAAAAGTTGCGTTTTGATTTCCCCACGGCGTGGAGCGTGACACAGCCAGATGAGAATGAGCCTCCCGTCGTCACCCTGGGTGAGGAAAAGACAGGCTGGGCAGACATCTTTTCGCGTGCGAGCGACCGCATGATCATCACCGCGCCCGCGCTCAGTGTGAATGAGCGCAGCTATGAAAACGTGGTGGCTGAATTATGGATGGAGAAGCTCAAGGTGCGCATCCAGGGCGGCGGGCTGGAGGAGTTTGCCCTCGAAAATGTGACCCACCTCCAGGGCACGACGACGAATATCATCATCCCGCGAGAGGCCATGGGTTTCGGCGATGTGCTGCTGCTGATGATGATCGGCTCCTTCACAGGCTGGAAATGCGTGCTTTTCACCGTGCTGGCAGCCTCTGTGCTCGGCACCCTGATCGCGGGCCTCTCCCGCCTACTGGGCCGTAGCGAGTGGGGGCAGAAGATCCCCTTTGGCCCCTACCTCGCCGCCGGTGCCATGATCTGGGTCTTTGGCGGGCCTGAGATCCTAGAATGGTACATGGGCCTGCTGCGGCACCGTGCCTGAGCCAACGCGCGGGCTTAGCGTGTGCCTTTAGAATGACGGGTCGAATCCAGCCCCTCTAGGCGATCAAGCGCGGCCAACCGCTGCACCAGCGGTGGGTGACTGTGGTGCAGCCAGACTGCGAGCGGATGGGGCTGTGGATGGGAGAGATGGTCCACGCACAATTTCCGTAGGGCTTCCCGCAGCGGCGCGGCGCTGCCCATCGCACGCACGGCGTAGGCATCTGCCTCATATTCATGCTTGCGGCTGAGAGCTAGGCCAGCCAGCCCGGTAAGCATCCCCACGGGCCGGTAGAGGATGCTAAAGAGCACCAGGCCCATGCCCACGGGTGTGCCAGGAATGCCAAATGCAGCAAAAAAACCAGGCTCCTGGAGCGTCCAGGCCAGGAGGCAGAGCATGAAGCCCAGTTCCAGCAGGCCCAAGGCGAGGTGTTTCCACACATGGCGTAGCTTGCTATGCCCGATCTCATGGGCCAGCACTGCCTGAAGCTCCTGCTGGCTGTGTTTTTCCAGCAGTGTATCAAAGAGCGCGATGCGCCGCGCACGGCCAAACCCGGCAAAGAAAGCGTTCGCCTTGCTTGAGCGGCGGGAGCCATCCACCACGCTCACCTCACCCACAGGAAAATCTAGCCTGTGGGCGAGATCGAGGATGGCCTGGCGCAGCTCCCCCTCAGGCAGCGGCGTGAATTTCAAAAAAAGCGGCATCAGCAGGCGAGGAGAAAGGAAGGTCATCAGCAAACTGAAGGCCGCGATGAACAGCCAGGCCCAGAGTGCAGCCAGCCTCTGATGCTCAAAGAACGTCACCAAGACCCAGGCCAGCGGCAGGCCCAGCAAGGCCATGAGCAGGAGCGTTTTCAGCTTATCTGCCCAAAAAGTCCCCCAGCTCGTGCGGTTGAAGCCGTGGCGTGCCTCCACGCCGAAAGTATCCCACATCTCAAACGGCAGGTTCAATGCCATGCCTGCCAGTGAGACAGCAGCCAGCTCCAGCACGCCTGTGCCCACCGTCCCCAGCCCCTGCTGGGTAGCCCATTCATGCAGCAGGCCAAAGCCCCCCCCCCACCAGACGGCCAGCAGAGCCGCGAGGGAGGCGGCATCCTGCGCGACGGTCACGCGCGCACCATCGGCTAGGTATTCCCGCAGTTTTTGTAGGGTATCCTCAGGATAAAGAGGCGCGATCGAACTGGGCAGTGCCCGCCCCAGACGGGCTAGATTCAGCACCAGCACAATCAGTTCGAGGTGAAAAACACCCAGTACAGCGAGCAGGGCGGTGAGAAACCACGGGTTGGATAAAGTCATGGCTGAAATAGGAAAAAGCTACCGCATCACGCGGGCACAAAAAAGCAGGCGGTTTCCCGCCTGCTGAAAAGGGATCCTGACCAGAGGGTGAGAGGATCACTCCGCGTTTTCCTCAATGTAACGGACGACATCACCAACGGAGAGCAGCTTTTCAGCTTCCTCGTCAGGCACGTCGATGCCAAACTCTTCTTCAAAGGCCATGACGAGCTCCACGGTGTCCAGGGAATCCGCGCCAAGATCTTCGATGAACTTGGCTTCAGTCGTCACCTGCTCAGGATTCACGCCGAGCTGTTCGACGATGATGTCACGGACTTTGTCTTGGATATTGTCTGCCATAATGGTGGGTGGGGGATGTGCGGCGGAGAGGTAGCGGCGTGTTTTTTTTTGGCAAGGGCGAATTTTGCGGAATTTGGGCGGGCTGAAATCGCCCCATTTTTCAGGCTTTCGTCGGAGCTTCCCCGGACGGTGCGGTTGGCCCAGCAGGTAGCTTTTCCAGCAGTTCACCACGGAAGTTAGCCAGCACATCGTCCAGCACGCGAAAAGCCCCGTCATATTTTAAGTCGTCGATCACGATACGCCTCTCCGCGCCACTGCCCTCTGGGCGATACCAGACGTAGGCCAGCCCCTTGCTGTCCCAGGCTCTCTTGTCCACGCGAAACACATGCTCATGGCGCACCGTCACGCCCTCGGGTGAGACGAAGTAACCAGGCTCCCCACGCAGCACCTTGTTTCGGTTCCTCAAAATCACCACTCCAACGATCAGCGCGCCGGTCAGCACACCACCGCCCCACCAAAATTGCTCATCGATCTCTTTTTGGGTGTATCGGTGCGGCTTTTCAGGCCAGCCATTCTGTGCTGCGTAGCTGACCCAGCGCGGGGGAGCCCCCTCGCGCCCAGTTGGCCAGCCCTGACGGCGCGCATTTTCCACCCAGACGTCCAGCTTTCCGGCAGTGCGCGCTTCCTCGTAGCTTTTCAGCACCACCTCTTCAAACCATACCTGCCTGTCTGCGATGCGATTGGCCTTCGGGTAGCCATATTGGCCATCGTAGAGGAAATAGAGGCCAAAAAATGCCAGCATGGCCGCCATCATGCCCATGCGCCTGAAGTACCAGGGGGTGACATAGCAAAGGATGGGGTAGGCTGGCTTTTCCAAGTTGGCGGCATCGGACATGGCCCCCCATTTCACCCCTGCCCAGGCACGCGCGCAACCCAGGAATTTGTCTGAGCAGCCTCGATGGCAGAATACGTCGTTGATCTGCGCTTAGCTCGCGCTCCCCCCTGATGACGGCGCGATCCTGAGCATGACTGCCACGAAGAAGTCAAGGTGACCCGCTAAGCGTTACTGGAGCAGCCTGCAGGGGAGTCAGATCGGCAGGCAGAAACGGCTTTTGGTTCGTTGTTCTGGTGGGCCACCATACGGTTCCTCTACCTATCCTCTCGCCGTCGATGATGACCCCCTGAAATCTGCCTGTAAGACTGATATGCCGGTTCGGGGTGATAGCATCTCTAGCGCGTAGGGTGGCCGTGCCTGAAAAAGTTCCCACACCTGAAGATATGGAAAACGTCAGGTTGCTGAACTCTGGGGGCAATGAAACGACCGACAAACCGCCCCTTCCATCGCTCCTCAATCTTACTTGCACGACGGCTTCTAGTTCAGGCACTTGGAACGCTAGGTTTGCCGTATCACCAGCAGCCAGCGCTAAGGGTGAGCGTCCTGCATTGGGAGCAGCATAGGAACCGCCTGAAACCTCCATCTCGTGTAGCGGCCAACCAGAACGAAAGGCGCGAGGACGGCTGGAAGCCTGCTGTAGATTGCGAACGCCCTGCAAGCTGCCACTCAAAACCACTCTGCTCACGTCTGTGGCATGTTGTGAAAAATGCATCGCACCCTGGGCAGAGTGATTTAAACCAGAGGAGGACTGCCTCAGGAGCCAGGATCTCACACCATTTGCATCCGGCACTGCGGATATTCGTGAACTCCCGGTGAGCTGTGTCCCATCCCCTAAGACTGCTACCCACACAACCGTGCCCTCCGAGGAAACACTGCAATTTAGATGGCCCCTAGCAAGAGGCAACTCAGGCCTTCCAAAGCGGAACATATAATCTGGGCTATAGCTCGCTCTATACAGCCCGCCGTGAAACCAAGTTGATCCATCAGCAACGATCCAGCGTGCGCCAGCATAATCCGCTCTAGGCTGCCACCAAGAAACCTCGGCAGGAAATCGCCAAGTGCTCCAATGGGTTTTTTCAGAGTTTAGTCGCCAGAACGCACCTTGGTTAATCATCCAAAAACTGCCATCAGCGCTTCTCCACGCATAGCATGAGATAGCCTCAGGCGGGAAATTCTGTCGCTCTGCTTGGGGCAGTCGCGCCCTCGAACCATGTAGGCGTGTCCATGTTCGTTCCGCTTCCTTCCATAGCCATAAATCACCAAGATGGGTTGATCCTGGATATGCTTGATCAATGATATTACTTGTATATCCACCGAATAACAGCACATCACCTGTCGATGGCACCTGCCACATTGCCGGTGACTCTCGCCCCGGAGGCCAGATTATGTCAGGCGAGACATTCGTCATGCCCGTTTCATCTCTTCCTCCATGCCAGGTCCACTGTTCTGATTCTACGTCAAAACTCCACAAATCATTTTTAGTTTTTGTGTACGGATTGTTTCCTTGTAAGTAGCCTTCGCCACCAAAGAGCCATAAATTTCCTCTAGTATCTGTCCAAAAAACAGCATCCCCGCGTGCTGAAGGTCGATTTATTGAAGACGGAATCCCCATGGTTCCATAATGAGGCAGACCGCCAGGGATGACTAACTTCCAGGTTCCCGATGCCGGCTCAAATAGCCATAAATCATTGTAGTAGGTGGTTGAGTTGACGAAATTGGATTGGTAGCCACCGAAGAGCCAGCAGCGTCCGTTTCCATCTACCCAACTGGCTCCTCCCGCTCGCGCCCCGGGGGTATTTCTTCTGGAAAAATCAGAAACTGGCGCTGTGGGACGCGGGCTGCCAGTGATCTGCCCACTTTGGAAGCTCCACAACTTAGTATCCGGATCGAACACCCAGTGATCTGCCCGAACAATGCCTGTGGCAATTTGAGGTGTAAGAATCTTAGTCCAAATGCCTATTCCTCCATACATGTGCAGCAACCCGTTACGATCTGTCCACGAGTAGCTTGCAACCCTTGAGCCTGGATATGCTGTCGCTGAGGCACGACCTTGAATGTTGCTAACGGCTGGCAGCCTATCTCCTTGAGCTAAAGGGGCACCTGACTGCTGCCACCACAACTCATCTATCCCACGGACGTGATTTGAGTGTTGGATTTCAGCAGTATATCGTCCGACAAATTGAGGCTCAAGCGGAGTGTCTAGTGGTGAAGTCTGATATCCTTCAAAGGTTAAAACACGCGATCTAGAGTTATCAGAACCATATCTAGTATCTAAAAACCTAATTTCGCCATTCCAACGATCTTGGTATATAGTTGCAGAAAATCTATAAGCCACAACCAAGTAACCTATACCAGGATGCCTGACAGTGAATTCTCTCTCTATACGAATGCAATCATCCCCAGTGATTGCTGAACCAGCAACTCGAACAACACTCGCAGAGCTAAGTTGAATTTGCATGGTGTATGTGTTGGTGCCAGTTACAGCCAAGTTGATTTGTCCACCCAGCATACGGCAATAGTCTAGTGATGGATCAGGATCGATGATGGCTTCGTAAGTTCCTGAGTAAATGGAAGGTTGAATTTTCAGTGAGAAGGTTTTTCTGGTAGTCCCCGCATAATTCGTTGCAACTAAAGTTATTGGTATGGGCGCAGCGGGTAGGATCGCAGGGGTCCCTCTTATCATCCCATCACGAAATTCCATGCCTGTAGGCAAGCCTTCGACATAGACACTCTGCGGATGGTTGGTCACAGTCACCTGAACGGGTGGGTAGCTCTGAGCAAATCTTGCATCTGGCAAATGGCTAGGCGCTTGTATCTCGGGAAGAGGATGGGGTGCGCGAACCCGCAGACTCATCGTATGGATTTTCTGCCCTGCTGCATTGCTAGCGGTGATTGTGATTCGATACAAACGCCCATCAAGGGGGATCTCTCCTAAACCCTGTGGAATCCCCAGGATCTTCCTTTCAGTGGAATTCCAGCGCACTCCATTAGGCAGACCTGAAACCGTTATTTTTTCTGGAG
>JAIWOJ010000091.1 GCA_020216965.1 Prosthecobacter sp. | reverse complement strand
GGATGAAGGCGGTAGCCGCCAGCGGCCACATGCCCCAGCCGCCAGCCGCCCAGAGGTCAAGCGCAGACTGCCAGTACTCTTGGGCGGAGACAGCAAGCATCGGGCATGGGGGAGGGCAAAGCATGACGGAAAGGCAGTGCAGAACTCAAACGGCAGGCTGCGGCGCGGGAGACACGACGATGGGCTGGAGCCCCCCTGGCTCATTCGGGGGAGGGGTGTCCGCGCCGTCCTGGCGTCCGATGCGCAGACGCTGCTGACCGGAGAGGCGATGGTTCATGATGCGCACGCCCAGTTTCTCCATGTCATCAATGACGGCACGCGCCTTGCGCGCGAGGAACGCGGCGATGAGCAGGCACGGGATAGCGGTGATGAGACCCCATTCCGTAGTAATAAGCGCCTCAGCGATGCCGGAGGAGAAAGTGGATGCATCCTGGGTGCCAAAGACCGTGATGAGCTTGAAGGTATTGATCATCCCTGTCACGGTGCCCAGCAGACCAAACAGCGGCTCAACAGCAGCGGCAATTTTCACGAAAGGGATCCAGGCATTGAGTTTGGTCTTCGCATCCAAGATCTTTTCAAACATGGTCTCCTCCATCACATTGGTGGGATCTGTGTAATGCTTTGCCGCAGTCGCCATAAATTGGCCGATCGGGCCGCGTGTGCGCAGTGATAGTTTTTCGGCTTCAGCGTACTTGCGCTTATCCAACAAGTCTAGCACCTCACGGATACGGCGGTTGGAGGGGCGGCTGACGAGGCTGAGCTGGAACCACTTGAGCAAGCCCACGAGCACTGCGAGGAGGCCAAGACCTACAATGGGCCACATGAGCGGACCGCCCTTGCGGATCTCATCCAATGCGGTGTCTCGCTGCTCTTCTAGCTTGAAGGCATTGCCGCGTGTGGCATCAATGGGCAGGATGCCCTGGCCTTCCTTGGCGACTTCGACAATGCCCTGAGGCAGCTTGCTATCCGGGATAGGCAGCAACGTGGGGTCTAGAGAGCCGCTTTTCAGATCCGCCAGACCATACTTCGAGCCATCTTTGGAGGCAAAGTAGGCCAGAGGTCCCAGGACGATGAAGCTGCCCTCATTCACAGTGCCGCTGCGGTCCGTGGCCTTGCCATCAAAGACAACACCACCGGCGGCCTTTTCCAGCCGGTCCAGCGAGAGATTGACGATGTCAAATCGGGCCTGGAGCTGCTCTCCGGTGGAGAGGTTGGCATTGCTGCCTTTGTTTTGCAGGTTTTTCAGCGTGCCGCCTAGCTGCTGCAGCTCGGTGATATGGATGCGGGTCTCAAAGTTTCGGGAAAACTCATCCAGCAGATTCGTCAGATAAGCAGCGGTGTCTTCTTTGTTTTTGTTCCCTGATTTCAGGTTCGTCACCTCTAGGGTGCGGCTGTCCAGCAAGCGCAGCACACGGTCATACTCCTTGCGCGCTTCGATGACTTGGTCCTCCAATTGAGTGAGGCGCTGCGTCATGGGCAGCTTTTCTTTTTCAATCTCTGCCCGCAGGGTGGAGAGGGCTGCGGTGGCATCGTCCAGGCGCTTTTGGAGGTCGGTCGTGACGTCCTTGAGCGGGCTGGCCGGAGCCTGGGCCGCGGCACTGTTGAACAGGCAGAGCAGACCAGCGGCGATGGCGGGGAGCGTGATGCGCTTCATGGCGTGAAAATGGCAGGGGTTCAGGGCAGATCAGTGGACCTCCGCAGGCAGCGGGACGAAATCGGCAGGCTTCTCGCCTTTGTTGATGGCGATCATGAGATCAATGGCAGCAGCGTGATCAGGCATTTCCTTCCACTCCCAGCCATCAGGGCCAGGTATGCCGATGCCTGCCACGTTGGCAGTTTCCTCACTGCCTGCAAAATAGGCTTGGGCCAGACCAAAATAGAGCGTGCGCACCTCGACCTCGCGGCCATCTTTGAGTTTGCGCCGCTCATTGACGACGGCGATGTCAGAATGGAATTTGTTCACCTCATTGAGGATGGCGAGCACCTTCAGGAAGCGCTCCGCTACGGAGGCGCGGATGTCCTCACGCTTTTTCCCCTCCTCTGGGATGCCGTCATATTGGGATTGTAGTTTGGACTGGAGTGTGGGCGGCAGCATCTTCCAGAGGCGACGCACACGAGCCTCTAGCATCTCCACAACGTCCACCTGCTGGGACTGCACCTGGGCTAGCTCCTGTGCGCGTGCCTCCAATTTCACACGCTCCTCATCATTGCCAGTGATCTTTTTCGATTCCTCCTCGGTCTTGGTTTTTAGTTCTTTGAGCTGGCTTTCCAGCAGCTCCAAGCGGCTTTTGAGCACCTCGCGCCCGAGCGTCCAGTCTGCGCGCTCTTTGTCATGCAGCTTGCGGATTTCATAATACTTACCTAGCAGCTCGCGCGAGAGACCAAGGTAGTCTGAGGCAGGGCTGGGCGCGGGAGCCTGGGCGCGCGCCAAGATGGCGGAGAAGGCCAGGAGGAGGAGGCACAGGGGATGTTTCATGGGAGGATGTAGAGAGAAAGGGCAGGGATCACCACTTGCCACTGAGGCCGAGGGTGTAGGTAGTACCGGTCTCAGTGACGGAGAATGGCAGGCCGCCTAGGAAATAGCGCTCGCGCGGCTGGTTTAAGAGATTGGTGACACGCAGGTTCACACTCCAGGTGTCATTGAGCTTTTGGTTAAATGCCAGGTCCAGGGAGGTAAAAGGCCGCTGGTAGATATCGGGTGTGAGGTTGTTTTCAAATTGGCCGCCGACGGTGTAAAGCAGCGGCCCTGTGATATTCAGAAGCACCGTGGCGGTGAATCCAAGATCCTTGAACTCATAGCTCAAGTTGGTGTTAAAGGTATAATCAGGCTGCCCCTGGAGCGGGCGGTCCAGTGACAAACCGGCGCGGCGGCGAAAGCCCTCACTGTCCTCCGTCAGGTCCACCTTGGAGAGCACGAAACCGTAATTGATTCCCAGAGTAAAGCCGCGCAGGTCTTCAATAAGGTTTCCTAGTTCCTTGTAAGCCTCAATTTCAAAACCGTAGAGGAAGGCACTGCGCTCATTGCGTGCCGTATTAAAGACGCCAAGGTTGATGAACTCGATCGGCTTGTCGATCTGCTTAGCAAAGAGAGAGACAGCGAACTGGTCGCCAGGGGCCGGTGTCCACTCCCAGCGCACATCAAAGTTGGTGATGGAAGACATCTCCAGCGCTGGGTTACCCACGAAGAAATTGCCTGTCTCAGGATCGCGGGAGAATACGACTGCGATTTCCTTAAAAGTCGGGCGCGCCACCGTGCGGCTCACGGCACTGCGTAGGCTCATCTCGTCAGCAATCTGCCAGCGTGTGGAGATTGATGGCAGTAGATCCGTCCGATCAATGCCAAAGTTCACAAAGGTCAGATTACCCATGCGCCGAGGGTTGAATTGATTGAGGAAGTTGCCAACCGCTCCTTCGCCCTCCAACTGCACTTCTACATCCATCTTGGTGTATTCCAGGCGAGCACCTACTGTGGCCTCAAAGTTTTCTTTGAGGGCAAAGGTAAATGAAGCGTAGAAAGCAGGGATGGTCTGAGAGGAGGCATAGACCTCCCGGGCGGGGACATTGAAGGCACGAGCCAGGAAGAAATTATCAAAAACCTGCTGCACACCACCTCCCAGGTCATCACGACCTTGATCCAAAAGGTCAAGATCACCGAGAATATCGCCAAGCGTGAGAGTTTGACGATCGTCGGGTGAGGGTGGGCGGCGCAGAAGACCACCGCCAGGTGCCACGCCAAGGTAACTGGCGATCAGGCCACGGTTCGGGGTGCCGAAGTACTCGAAGTTATCATTCGTGTAGTCTCGGGTGCTCTGCTCAAAGGCACCGCCAAACCTCAATTTCGTGCCGTTGCCACCGTTGCGAGCCCCTTCGTCCAAGGGAATCTCGGCGTTCAGGGCGATGTTGTAATTGCTGTCGTCCAGACGCCTCCAGACACGCTCCTGGTCGGGCGGAGCAGGGTCGCCTGTGCCCACATAGCTCTCCAGGTTGTAATCGTAGGCGTAGTTGGCTTTGCGGAGATCAGGCTGGTATTGGTAAGACTTGCTGTAGGTAGCCAGCCAGTCGATTTTAATGTCCTCCATCCCTTGAATGCTATGCTCCCCGGTAAGCTGCAGAGTCTGAAGGCTACGTTCCGTGTAAAACATGAACTCACGGAAGACGATTGTTTCCTCCTCATCCAGCGGCACACCGTTTGACACCGTGCCCAAACCTTGGGTCTCCCCGTAACTGAAAATGGCATCGTCTTGAGCAGAGAGATTGGTGAAATAGGTGAGTGTCACTCGATCTTTGGGCGAAAATTCGAGCGATGCACTTAGCAACGCACCGGCGAGGAGGCTTTCGGTGCCTTTCGTGTAATCCCACCTTTCTGTTGGCACTGGGTCACCAGCCGCCATGCTAGCAAAGCCGCGCACCCCTTGCTCCATGATGAATTTTTTACCATAGGTCACACCTCCGACGATGCCCAAAGTGCCACCCATAAAGTCATCCACGCGGGTGCCAGCGATCATGCTGAAACTGAAATCCATCGGCGCATCCTTATATTGTGTGCCCATTGCCCGCCCTTGTAGCGCCCTCGCAGCGGCCTCTCGATTCTGGGAGAACTGGAAATTTGCCCGGTCAGCTGCGGTAGGTAGGTTTGTGAAATAAGACGTGGTGCCTGGATCGGAAGGGAGCGCACTGGTGGGGCGCATCACGGAAGGCAGCGTGCGGGAATCCCCATTCCCCAAGAAATCCGTGCCCCCTCCACGATAGCTCAGGAACTGACCGGTGCCCGTGGACATCGTGTTGTAGCCGCTAGACATGGAGATAGTCACGAAAGGCTCCGCTGGCACCCGCTTGGTGATGATGTTCAGATACCCACCTGTAGCTTCGCCAGGAAGAGTTGGCGTGGCAGTCTTGGAGCTGATGATCGTTTCTACCAGCCCAGTGGGGAAGATATCGATATTCACCGCGCGCTTGTCTGGGTCTGAGCTAGGCAAGCGCGCTCCATTCAGAACGACGACATTATAACGGTCACTCAGACCACGCACGACGACGTAACGACTGTCCACCACTGCCGTGCTAGCTAGGCGCTTCAAAGCGCTGCCGATATCTCCTGAAGAACCAGACGCTTTCATCAACTCAGGTGAGATTGCACTGGCAAAAGCAGAAAGATCTGCACCTAGGCTGAGGGGGACGATTTCAGTGGCTCCTGTCTCAACATCCTGAACGATAAACTCATCCAGTTCCACGACTTGCGCCGTCAGCTCCAAATCCACCTCGCGGACCGAGCCAGCTTGCACTACCACGCCATTTCTAGTTGCACGCACAAAGCCTTCTGCCTGCACTGCAAGGTTGTACACACCTGGTGGCAATTCATTGATGAAAAAGCGCCCTTCTTTGTCTGCACGAACTGATTGCCCACCAGGCTCAAGCGTGATAGCTGCATCGGGCACGCCAATGTAAAAATCTGCATCCTTGACCGTGCCACGCAGGCCACCTCGGGCACCATCCTGGGCATACACGAGGCTCGCACAGAAGCCATGGCACATCAGAAACAAGGCTAGCGCTGTGGCAGAGGATATTTGGGCAAGCGTGCGCATTAGTTTTTGCCCTTGGTTTCAGCAGCGCTGCCATTTCCACGAACCTGAGTTCCTAGGAGTTCAGCCGCAAGCTCAGCAATATCAGCGGAAAGAGGGTGCCCAGTGGCAGCGCGGTTCAGGCAGATGACAGCAGCCCCCGCGAATCTCATGCGCGGGTTCTCGTTGGTAGAAGCGGCATTGATGGCACCTTCCATCAGCTTTTGAGCATGCGCAGCATCTCCAGCCTCCTCCCACGCTGATGCGAGCCAAGCTAAAGCAAAGGGTTGATAGACTTGCTCCAAGCCAGACAATTCCTTTTCCACGAGCTCTAGCCTGGGTCGGATCACCTCACCTCGTCCTCTAAGATTCCACAGACGCGCCACATAGTAGTAAAGCCGTGCCAACTCCTCATGGGGTGCGCCAAGATTCTTCTCCGCCTGTTCAAAAAGCTGCCTCGCGAGATCCTCCCTGCCAGCCTGGAAAAAGCGTGCCGACCAGCGCACAAGCAACTCCGCATGGACGGTATGTGAGGCTTTGAGCACATCTATCGCTGCCTGCAGCAAGTTCTGGACTTGCCTTTGATGCACCTCATCTTTGATCGGCAATAGCTTTTCGGCTTGTTCAAGAAGGTCTGCAGCAGCATCCTGGAAGCCTGGAACAGGCTGTCCCTTGCCTAACTTTGCAACCTCCCGTTGTAGTAAGTGCATCTCAAAGCTCCCGTTCACCTCTGCTTGACGGGCCAGCAGTCTGACCGTAACCTCGGCGCGCGCCTCTTTATCCGCTAACCGGTCCCACCAGCCTACCAAAGCAGCATCAGGCACAGATAGCCGCTTGCCTGCAACCAGCAGCCGCGCCAACACCTGCTGAGCCTGCAAAGGCTTCATCCATGGCAGCATCCCACCTGCTTTTAACACAAGAGCCCGCGCCTGAGCTGTGCCCTCCACGCTAGCTGCCAGCTTCTCGGCCACTTCCACGAGCAACAAGGCGCTGCGAAAACCTCGAATTTGTCCAGCCACCTGCTCTGCCGTTGCCGCACTACCGCGCGCTAATGCCAGGGATCCACATTGGTGTAGCAAAGCATCGCGCAGACTATCATCACCATCTACTGCTGCTGCCAGCCTTATGGCAGTGGAGAGTGGTTCCTCCATCACAACAGGCGAACGAAGCTCATGGCTTCCCAGTTTGACATACGGCAAAAGCTCCGCCGGCAACCCCTCTAGCGCCTTCCGCACCCCAGGATCATCGGCTACCTCTCCTCCTTGTCCAAATGAAAAACAAGGAGACAAGCCATAGACAACCAAAGAGAAAAAAGAATGACGCAGAAGTAAATGCATGCGGGCCAGCGCAGATGGGCGTTTCCAGATGGGACGAGCCACCGCCCGCCCCAGCTTTCGAATGCCCGCCTTAGTCACAGCCCAGCAAGGGCGACAAGAGCGCGTGGGTGACGCTTTTGTCACAGGAGGGCGCGCAAAATGAGAAATGTGTCGATTTTGTGACTGTGGAATACTCTTGTCTGGACGAAACAGTATCGCCAGACCCAGAAAGGGCTCTGCTTGTGGTCAAAAAAACCTAGCCATACCTAACTCCGGAGAATGGCAGAATGCGGCTACTTCAAATCGAACGACCCGCTGGTTTAAACATCAAGTTCGTTTCCTGTCATAAACAAAACAGTTCTTATGTACACCATTGCTATGAGCTTGGATCTAAGGAGAAGCCCAATAGAATTGGCCTACCCCACGATTCTCCGAAAAGGTATCACCAGAAGCGGCCATTTACCCTTCATTCAGAAAACATGAATACGTTTGAGGGCTACTCGTAGAATCCATGCAAGGATGTCATTCTTGCCATCATCGAAACCAATTCACAGCGATCCCATAGGATAGGTGGAGGATAGATTTAACTTGTGCTGACTGAGGGCGAG
>JAIWOJ010000090.1 GCA_020216965.1 Prosthecobacter sp. | reverse complement strand
CTGCCACGTCGACTCCGGCCCGGTGACCACCCACCTGGACGCCTTTTTTGATCGCCTCAGTCGCAGCATCCAGCCCATGCTGACCTAGGGGTTGGATGTTGATTTGGGCTTGCGCCAGCTTGGCTGGATCAAAGCCTGCCTGCTGCCCTTGTTGCTGGTCTTTTTTGTCTGTGTCCATAATCAAGTTGATCTCCTGGTTTTACCTTTTCACGCCTTTGCCCATGCCCAGCGCCATGCTGAGCCCGCCGCCGAGTTGATAGCCTTCTTCCTCAAGGGACATGCGCACGGTTTTGATGCCGGTGTCCACGCCCTTGCCTACGGCTCCACCCACAGCTCCACCCACGGAGGAACCGACGCTGCCGCCCACGCTGGCACCGACCTGCTGGCCCACCATGCCACCCACTTGCTGGCCGACCGCCGCGCCTACGGCATTGCCCACGACTGGAATCACGGTGCCCACGGCTCCGCCGACTGAGGCACCCACGCTGCTGCCCACCGCATTGCCCGCTGCGCCGCCCACGGCGCTCCCCGCAGCCCCACCGATGGAGGAGCCGATGCCCTGACCGATGCCCTCCGCCATCCCCGCCTCTTCCCCCTGGCCGCCGCCTCCTCCACCTCCGCCGCCGCCGAGCATGGAGCCCAGGCCACCGCCTGCGCCCCCGCCGCCGCCAAGACCGCCTGCCAGGCTGGTGACGCTGCCCAGCATGTCGCCACCCCCTGCCCCGCCGAGCATGGAGCCCAGGCCCTTGGTGGCTTCTCCCCCGAGCATGGAACCGAGACCTTGGGCGTTCTCTCCGCCGCCAGCTTGGTTGACTGCCTCTCCCACCGCGCCTGCAGCGGCCTCCACGCCTGTGTCCACGCCTTTCCCCACGGCACCACCGACCGCGCCGCCCACGCTAGAGCCGACGCTGCCGCCCACACTGGAACCAACCTGCTGCCCCACCATGCCACCCACTTGCTGGCCGACAGCGGCACCGACTGCATTTCCGACCACGGGCACGACCGTGCCCACGGCTCCGCCGACGGAGGCACCCACGCTGCTGCCCACCGCATTGCCTGCCGCGCCGCCGACGGCACTACCTGCCGCGCCGCCAATGGAAGAGCCCACGCCCTCTCCGACGGATTCTGCGACTCCGGGTCCTTTTTCTTCTTCTTCAGGCATGATGGTAAGAGGGCAGAGGAGTAAAAAATGAGCCGCCATCCGCCTCGTGCGGTGGGCTGGCCTCCGGGGATTAGCCCCGGCCTGAAGAAGTGTGACTGCGCAGGTGCGGAATCAGAGCCTCCTCGCTGTGGGCTCCCAGGCAGCAGGACGAGGATGCACCTGGCTGCGCCAGACACGGCGATCGTATCCAGGCGGCGTGACGAGCACATAGTAATGCGTCCAGCGCCGCCCGGCATCCCGGCTGCCCACACCTTCTGCCCAGCGGCGGGCCTCAGCGCCAGTCATCGGGCGCGGTAGGTAGGCGATGTGGAGGTTGGACTCCTTCCACCCATCCTCATCATGGTTGACCCAAAACGAAACTCTGCTGCCGACGGGGATGAGGTCCGCATCGGCCAGCACGAGGGGCGGCGATTGACATCCGATCAAGAACAGCGCCAAGGGCAGAAGCAGGAAAAGCAGCGTCGTTTTCATCATGCCAGGGGGTAGGGTGGGGATCAAAGACGGTCCGAAGGTGTCTGCGGGCCGCGCTCCAGCATCCGGCGGCCTTTTTCCACCCAGGGCAGGCCGAAGCGATGGTAGAGCAGGATGACGCCAGCGGCAGCGAGGAGCAGCAGGGCCACAGCCCAGCGGCGGGTGCCGAGCGCAGAGACAAAAAAGAGCCCCGTCCAGGTGAGGTGCAGGTGCAGGGGATGCTGGCGATAGTGGAGGCGGATAGCCAGCCACCGATCTAGCACCCAATCACGGATGGATGACCAAAGTTCCATTTTCGGGGATGAGTGTTCCTGAGGTGGGCAGCCCTGCCAGCAGAGCCTCCCGCACGGCATGGCGGCAGAGGTTTTCCGCCGTGGCCCTCATGCGGCGCACGCCCAGGCGGGGCTCCACCCCCTGGGCGATGAGGATGTCTAGCACGCCGGGTCCGGCCTGGAGGTGGTAGCCTTTGGCGGCCAGGAGCTTCAGCTCCTTGTTCAGCATGATGGTGGCGATCTGCTTCTGCGCGTTGTAGCCGAGCTTTTGAAAAACGCAGCGCACGTTGAAACGGGCGAGCACCTCGGGGCGCAGCTCAGCGGCAGCGAGGTCCTCAATAAAACGCTCCACGGTGCTCATGGGGCTATTTTTGAGCTCCATGAGCGCGTCTGCACCGATGTTGGAGGTGGCGACGATATAAAACTCACAGAGGTTCAGCGTGTCCCCATTTGCCACCGTGATGCGGCCCGCGTCCAGTACCTGGAGAAAAATATCCAGCACGCGCGGGTGGGCTTTTTCGATCTCGTCAAAGAGGATCACGCCTCTGCCCTCAGCACGGTCATAAAAGCGCCCGATGTTGCCGCGGGAGGTATTGTCCTTGCCCAGCAGCAGGCCCAGAGATTCCTGGTTTTGGTACTCGGACATATCCAGGCGGATGCAGTGCTTTTGCACATCCTGGTAGATGTATTCGGTGACGAGCAGCGTCGTCTCCGTCTTGCCCACACCGGTGGGGCCGAGGAAGAGGAAGGTGCCCTTGGGCCGCTTGGGATCAGCAAGGCCGAGTTCACCGTTTTGCACGATGGGCACCACTTTGGGGATGACATGCTCTTGGCCGATGATGCGCTGCTCAAGGAACGGGCGCAGCCCCTGGATGTGCTGGAGGTTTGGCGGAGCCATGCGCGATGAGGACCGTCAGTTCTTCTTGGGAACGAGGAGCCCCTGGGAGGAGGATTTGAGGCGGAAGCGCTCATTGGCCTCCAGTTCCTCGATTTTGGCAGCAGCCTGCTTGAGCTCAGCCTCTGCTCTGAGCTTATCCTGGGTGATGCGTGTAAGCTCCTCCTGCAACTCCTGGGCGCGCTGTTCTGCCTCAGCAAAACCAGCTAGCTTTTTCTCAAGCTGCCCTTGGAGGACATTCAGGCGCGTCATGGTGATCTCTAGCTGGCGGCTTTTGGCCTGCAGGGACTGACGCTCCTGCTCAATGATGGTGGTCTTGGGGATCTCATTGCGGGCGGGGTCGATCACGCCCAGGATGACGCCGCGGGAACGCATGGGCGTAGCTGGTAGGCGGGTATCCCAGCGCGGCGTCTGCTCTACACGATAGACGGCATGGGCCTCATGCATCTCACGCCGGTCATGGCTAGGCAGCCGCCCGACGTGATAGGCGTGGACGTGCTCCTCAAGCCGCACGCGGGAGCGGTCATGGGGATCCAGTGCACGCCCCTTGGGCCAGCCAGCGAGCACGGTCTTGCTGTAGCTTGGAATGTAGGCGGACTCTTCTTCCTCCTCAGGGAATGCCATGGGCGTGGTGAGCGGCTCCTCCTTCCGGCTAGAGCAGGAGGTCAGCGCGGCGATGACCGCAAAAAGAAGGGCGGCGGACCAGGGATGTGGCTTCATGATCAGGGGTTGCTGCTGGGGGTGGGGGCTTCGGGCGCGGCTGGTGCGGCACCGGCAGGGGAGCCGCCCTGGATGAGTTCATTCACACGGGCCGCGCGATCCGCCGCGCGCTTTTCCTCCTCCGCCTTGCGGGTGGCAGCCGCCGTATCGGCTGCGCTGGCTGCCCTGGCTGTGTTTTGCGCCTCAGCTCGGGCATAAGCCTCCTGGGCGATCTGCCAACTGCTGGCCTCTTTCCCGCCCTGCTTCAGCCCCGCGACGCTGGCCAGTTCTGGCTCAAAAACGGCGAGCGTGTAGATATAAAATTGCGTGCCTGCGGCGACGCGCACGAAGTCGAGATCCTGATCCAGCTTCTTCGTGAGCAACTGAGAGTAAGCGCTTGCCGCCTGAGAGCCGCCGCCTAGAGCAGCATTGCGGCTGGTATTGTCAGGCACCAGGCCATAGATGCTCTGAAACTGCGTTTGATTGTTATTCATGAGCCCCTGCAGCGCCTCAGCCACCATGATTTTCAACTCAGCATACTGGTCATTTTTGATGATCTGCCCACGGATCCCGGAGGAGCCATCGGTGATGCCATAGGTGCCATCCGCCTCGCGCTCATGGTCCAGGGCGATGCAGGAGATGTTATACTCCCGCCCATCTGCCCAGACAAAGGTGTACTGGCCTTTGACCTCGATGCGGTCACGCACCCGGCCCTGGGCGGCCTTTGCCAGCACCTGGGTGCCCGCAGGCACGATGAGCTTGCGGTTCCAATAGACATCTTCGGTGACCAAGGCCAGCACGGGCGTCTCGAGAGAGGATGAGTCCACCGTCAAGACAAGGGCTGCTTTGATAAGCAACCCGCGCGGCGCAAAAAGCGTCGGTGCCTGCGGCGTGAAGTCCTCCTGCACCGGATTGGCAACGTGGGCCAGCTTTGGGTAGGGCGGCGGAGGGGGGGGCTTCTGCCCAGTGCTTTTTGATGAGGTACTGACCAGGCTAGGGGGTGCTTGCTTTTTGGGCTGGACGTAGAGCGGCTGCACCTGCTGGTCATCACCCACCGTGGTGACACGGCGGTCCTCCTGCTTCACGGTTTTATCTTCCGCGACGATGGTGTTCACCACCTGGCCCTCCTTGTTCACCTTGGGGGCATTGACGACCGCATTGACGGGTTTGCGACTGCTGTAAAAGACAGCCGCGGCGATGCCGACCACGACAATGAGCAAGACCATCTGGACGGCTGGCTTTTGGAGGTGCTTCATCATGGCATCAGGTAGGTGGAGTTATTTGCCTGTGGCGAGCGAGTCCCCAAAGAGAGAGGGATCGATTTGGTCACGACGGCCAGGAGCAGGTAGCTCAATGCGGAAGTCCTGATTGATGGAAAGCCCCTCCCGAGTGCCCCCTGGGCCGCCCTGAAGCACAAGGTCCAGAGGCACTTTTTGGCCTGCGCCTACCTCGCTGGCACAGTCCACTAGCTGGGCATCATAGCTGCGCTCACCCACGCGCACGCGCACGGCACCCGGCTCAAAGACATAGCGGCTGGTGGAGTCATTGCTGATCGTGCATCGAAAGACCATCAGATCACGCGCCGGGTTGCGCTGGATTTCATGGATGGTGGTGCTGATGCCATCCTGTGTGGAGGTCATCTCCAGGCCGTTGCGCTCCTGCCAGCCAGCGTAAAGGCCGGGATTCAGCGGCTGGAGCGCCTTCCGGTTCCGTGCTTTGCCGAGCATCCCCACCAGCTCCTCGGAGGAGAAATTCAGCCGAGCATCTGTGATCTTGGACGTATCGATTTCCACGGCAGCGCTGGCGGGCTTTGGCGGCGGCACGATGACGGCTAAGTTGGCTGCGTCAGAGGGCGTGAACCGCATGAGGTAAATGCTGCGCGTAGTGCGGATGGTGGCGTAGCATGGCTCCCCCGGCTTGATGAGCCGCACGATGAGGGTATCTCCCAGCACATTTTCATAGTGAATGATGGCGTTTTTGGAGGTGGCGAGTTGGCCTGCCGCATTCGGATCCATCACGAGGCCAAAACCCGTGAGCAGGGTGATCTTGTCTGGAAAGGTGATGGTGGTGGCCACCCCTTGATTGATCGCGATGTCATGCAGACGCTGGTCGGCGTCTAGCTTGACCAACTCTCGCCCGGTCTGCACCTGGGCAAAAGCCTGGGGCACAGCATCTGCCCAGGCCAACAGTAGCGTCATGCACGCATGGAAAAATGCGCGGTGGAGGGTGGGTGGATGGCTCATTGCTTGGCTTTCGTGCCGTCAGGCTCACTTTCAGGCAGGGTTGAGGAGATGGGCTTGAAGTCGGCGATATCGATCTTCTCCACCATGGAAGGGAAATTGCCGGTGCGCAGGGTGTCCTTATTTTGCCGCCAGGCGATGAGGATATCGAAGGCATAAGTGACCTCCTGCTCCTTGCCACGCAGGAAGTAGGAACGGCGCACCGTGCCCTTGACCCAGGTGCCGACGGCTGTGGTGGCACGGCCCGTGATGGAGCGGGAGGTGATCTCGAAGTCCTGGGTCACTTCTTGGCTGCGGAAATAGCCCGCCTCTTTTTCCAGCCACTTATTCACCACGATCTGCGCGGGCTTCATGAAAAGCTTAGGAAGACGCTTTTGGTGCACCAGCCCCTCGCGGTTGCGCACCAGCAGGGTCTCTACTGCCATGGAGGCCATGTGCAGGTGCATCTCATCCAACAGCGGGCTGCCATAGGGCAGACCAGGCGGCACATAAAAGGCACCTGAGGTATCCATGACCACGAAGGGTGTCTTCAGGCCAAAGGCCGTGGACATGCGGTCCACATACCAGGCACAGGCGGCCGCAGTCACGATGGCTGCCAGAAACCAAAACACGGCGGTTTTATCTTTGGCCACGAGGGTATCCACGGCCCCAGGACGCTTTTTCTTGGGCTTTGCCTCAGTCTCAGCAGTGACGGTCACCGGGGTCATTTATTTTTCCTCCTCCTTCGGTTCCACGCGGTTCTCTACCTGCTCAAAGTCCGTGATCTCTGTGCAGACCCAGGCAAAGCGGCGTGCGTCCCTGAGGTTTTTGTTTCGATCCCAATTTTGCCGCATCAAAACGCGGAAAGACTGGACGACGGGCTCCTGAGTCAAGGGATCGACACTTACACGCACAAGCTGCCCAGTGATGATGGTCTTGGCGCTGCCATCTAGGTCCATCTCCATCTCCACCCGCGCGACTTCCATCAACTGGTGAATCTGCTGTTTTTTGAAGTCGTAAAGGCTCTCACGCGCCTCCTTCACCGCTTGTTCCAGCCCTTTACCTGTGAACAAGTATCCCAGCCTGGCAGCACTCAACGGCCCTTGGGGACCACGATTTAGGTAAGTCTCCACAGCCAGCCTAGCATGGTAGTCCAACAGCTCTTCCCTCGATTCACGGCTCAAGTCTTCATCTAAATAGACGGGCGAAAGCGCGGTGGGCACATACAGCATGGAGCCGCGCGTCTGCACCGCCAATTCCTCCACATGCCAGGCTGTATAAACCAAGCAGCCAAGCGCACAGAGAAACCAAAAGATGGCCAGCTTTTCTTTAGAGATGAAAATGTCAGTCACGCCTTTCATGCCTTTGGTCTGCTCTTCTAACTGCCAGGTTCATTGCCTCCCTCCGCCAACTGGCCGACGCTGCCGATAGCATCCACGCCGCCTTTGGCTGCATTCATGCCGCTTTCAGCCGCCCCGCCAACGACGGGAACCATGCCAAGCACAGCTCCGCCAGCAGAAAGAGTGCTGCCGACCGCGCCCGTGGTGGAGCTCACGGCTGCACCGGCAAAAGCCATGCCGATCTGCGTGCCGTTCATGACGAAGGACTGGGCGAGCTTCGGTGCCTTAAACAGCACAAACATGATCCACATGAAGGTCAGCAGCACCATCAGAAAGACGCCCAGCGCCTGCCAGAACAGCCCTGGCTGAATGTAGGCCAAGATGATGATGAATATCTCAATGCCGACAGTCAGGAAAAACTCCGCCAGCAAT
>JAIWOJ010000089.1 GCA_020216965.1 Prosthecobacter sp. | reverse complement strand
CCCGGCAGATCCACGCGCGCCAGTTCGCCCAACTCCGTAAAGTAAAGACTCACCTCCCAGCCCGCCATCGCCGAAGCTACCACCACATAGCAGCGCCGCGCACGGCCCGCCAGGGTCAGGGTGCCCTCCCGTGCGGTGATCTGCGGCGGCGGCCTACCCGGCGTGGCCATGGGGGAAAGACCGCCCGCCATGGGCAGCAGCGCCGCTAGGCCCGTGCTGTCCATCACGACCTGATTGCCCTTTTTCACCTCCACTCCCGGCAGTTTTGCGCTGCCTTGCCATTCGATCTTCGCCTCCGTCTCCGCATCAGGCAGGTGAATCCTCACTTGCAGGGACTTCCAGCGCTCTGCCTTCTCCAGCTCTGCCATCAGGCGAAAACCCGCCTCCATCTTCTGCGGCCCCACCGGTACCTTCACCGTACCATTCACCAAAACCGCGAAACCGTCTGGCTGCCCATCCCACTGCTGCCGCCGCATACTGAAGCTCGCGTGCCCTAGCTTTTCATCATCCCGCAGGATGTGCAGGGTGCCCCCGGACAGCGCCGGTGCCGTCAGGAATTGATCCAGCACCCACTCCACCGGCACGCTGGCAAAGCGCGATTCTGCGGGGAAGTAGGCGTCACGGATCAGCAGCCCGGTCATCACCGACCAAAAAAGAAGGACCAGGAGACTGACCAAGCGCCAAAACATCGCAGCCCTCTCCTGCCAGGGAAACGCCAGACAAGCAAGCCGAGAACATTTTGCGATAATGACTAAGCTGAAATACTAAAATAGAGTCAACTTTTTGGCTGCAAACACGCCCTTGTCCGCCAGGCCACCTGTGGTAGCCTTTGACCCTCGATCCCATGTTTGAATCCCTCCGGCGCGCCCGTTTGCAACGCGAAGGCCTCTCCTGCGGCAAGGTGCGGCGCAAGCACCAGGATGATGACCTCGTGGATGAGCTGCGCACCCACCCTGCCGCCACCCTGCTGGTCTATGCCTTCTTTTTCGGTGGCCTGGGCCTGCTCATGAAGGCTGCTGCCGCAGCTGTCCCCGGCACCGTCCAACCCCAGCTCACCTCTTATCTAGCCGCTGCCGCCATCGGGGCAGCGATGCTCATCCACCTGGCCGTCGCCCTGAGGCAGGAAGTGGAGGACAATGCCGAGCTGGCCCTCGTACTCGGCACCTTGCTCGTGCAGTTCACCGCCAGCGTCGCCATGCTGGACTTTGCCTACAGCAAGGGCTGGACCTCCGCCCTGCCCGTGCTTGCCATGCCGCACGCCCTTGGGCCCATGATCCTCTCGGTGGCCTTGGGGCGAAAAATCGGCCTCTTCGCAGCCATCTACGCCAGCCTGCTCGGGGCCATTGTCTTCATCCCGGTGAATCTCATCACCTACCTGGCCTGCTCTGCACTGATCGGCTTCCTCGTCGTCCTCTTCACCAACCGCGTACGCCGCCGCAATAAGCTCTTCATGGCCGGCATCTACACCGGCCTCGTCGCGGCTGCCTTTTCCCTCATCCTCCACCATGCGGGCGGCACCCTGGATACCCAAAACCTCGGCCGCGCCCTGGGCGTGCCCCTCACCATGGGCATCCTCACCGGTCTCGTCGTCGGTGGCACCCTGCCGATGATTGAGAGCCTTTTCGGCGTCACCACGGAAATGTCCTGGCTAGAGCAGGCCGACCTCAACCACCCCCTGATGAAGCGCCTCAGCATTGAGGCTCCTGGCACCTACCACCACAGCCTCATCGTCGCCAGCATCGCTGAAGCCGCCGCTGAGGCCATCGGGGCCAATGCCGTCATGACCCGCGTCTGCGCCTACTTTCATGACATCGGCAAGCTCACCAAGCCGGAGTACTTCATCGAAAACATGGACCCGGCCCTCAACCCCCATGAGGACCTCACCGCGCGCATGAGCGCCCTCATCCTCATCGCCCATGTCAAAGACGGCGTCGATCTCGCCATCAAGCACAAGCTCAACTGCCACATCATTGACGTCATCGAGCAGCACCACGGCACCACCCTGGCCTGGTATTTCTACAAGCGCGCCCTGGACCAAAAGGCCGAGATGATCCGCCTGGTGGAGCAGGGGAAATCTAAAGAAGACGACATCCCCCAGGTCACAGAAGACGTCTTCCGCTACCCCGGCCCCAAACCGCAATTCAAAGAATCCGCCATCATCTCCCTGGCCGATGCGATCGAAAGCGCCTCCCGCTCCCTGGAAAAACCCACCCCCTCCCGCGTCGAAACCCTGGTGGACGAAATCGTCCAAAGCCGCATGGCGGATGGCCAGCTTGACGAGTGTGATCTCACCATCGCCGAGCTCGCCCGCGTGAAGGCCAGCTTTGTCAAAACCCTCCTCAGCATGATGCACAGCCGGGTGAAATACCAAAAGGCCACCGAAGCCGCCCAGACCAGCATCATCGGCCCCCGAGATCCTGCCGCCCCCGCAAACACCGAAACCCGGCCCACCAGCGCCCCCGAATCCAGCTACCTCCTCAGCGGTGAAACGCCCCCCTCCGAGCGCAAAAAGCGCACCCCCCGGAAGACCCCGCCCGCCTCTGCCGCCTGAGATGCCCCCACCTCCCAAGCCGCGCCTCCACCTCCACCAGCAGGGCATCCGCCAGCGTCCCCGGCTCCGCTGGTTGAAAAAACTGGCCTGCCTCGCCCTGCCCCACTGCCAGGCCCAGGCCAAAAGCGCAGACGCCCCCCTCCTGCACCTGGAGGACATCGAAATCACCCTCGTCACGGATGCCGAGATCGCCCGCGTGCATGGTGAATTTCTCGACGATCCCACCCCCACCGACGTCATCACCTTTCATCACGGGGAAATCCTCATCAGCGCCGAGACTGCCGCTGCGGCTGCCCCCGAGCACGGCCAAAGCCTCGATGAAGAACTGGCCCTCTACCTCATCCACGGCCTGCTGCACCTGAGCGGCTGGGAAGATGAAACCCCAGCCGATGCCGCCGCCATGGCCCAAACCCAAGCCGCCCTCCTCCGCACCTGCCTCAACGCCCTGAGCGCGTAGGCGCTACGCTGGTGCGGACAGGAGTGTCCGCGCTCCTTTGCTCAGCGCCCTGTCGGTGCGGACAGAGGTGTTCGCGCTCCTTGCTCAGCGGCCTGGCTGGAGCGCGAAACTCGCCGGGACAAGAAGGTCCCGTTGACGCTGAAACTTTGGCATCCGGCAGAGGCAGCCACCGGGCTAGGAAAGCGCGGCACGGATCGCGCTCAGGAGGTCCGCGTAGGCATCGTAGGCTTCAAACTGCGGAAATTGGGCGCGGATGCTCTCTGGGGCGTGAAAAAAGAAGCCGCGATGCGCCTCGGCCAGCATGGTCGTATCATTGAAGGAATCACCGGCGGCGATGACCCGGTAGTTCAGCGCTTTGAAGGCGGCGACGGCTTTCTGCTTCTGATTCGGCTGGCGGAGGCGGTAATCCGTGATGCGCCCAGTGGCGTCCGTCTGGAGCTGGTGGCAAAAAATGGTGGGCCAGCCGAGCTGACGCATGAGGGGTTGGGCAAATTCCTCAAAGGTATCACTGAGGATGATGACCTGGGTGAGCGCGCGCAATTCATCCAGGAAGTCCTTTGCCCCATCCAGGGGGGCGAGGGTGCTGATGACGGCCTGGATGTCAGGTAGCTTGAGGCCATGCTGGTCCAGGATGGCCAGGCGACCGCGCATGAGCTTATCGTAGTCAGGCTCGTCGCGAGTGGTGCGGCGTAGCTCCGTGATGCCGGTTTTTTCGGCAAAGGCGATCCAAATTTCAGGCACGAGGACGCCTTCGAGGTCGAGGGTGACGAGGGTTTGCGGCTTGGACATGGCTCGCTGGCGGGTAGCGTGGGTGCGGCCTGCTTGCAAATGCTCAGGCATCAGGGGCTGCAGCTTTCTGCGCCGCGGGCTCTGCCTGGGCGGGCTGATGAGAGAGCCGCCAGAGCAGGCTGCCGACGAGGATCGTGCCCAGGCCGGCGAGGGATTCGCGCGTGTGTTCCTTCATCTGGTAGGCCATCATCCAGGCGCTGATGATCAGGAAGATGACTGGGGTGACCGGATACCCCCAGCAGCGCACGGGACGTGGCAGGCTTGGCTGGGTGCGTCGTAGCCGGATGAGGCCATACACGGTGAGGAAGGAGCAGAGCTGGATGCTGAACTGGACGTAGGTGAGCACGGTCTCAAAACTGGCCGTGAGGATGAGGGTGATGACGATGCTGAGCTGGGCAAAAAGAGCCGCCACGGGCACCCCGCGGGCATCACAAGAGGCGATGGGACGCAGGATGCGGTGGTCTTGCCCCAGCGCCATGGTGACGCGCGGCCCCACCCAGGTCATGGCACTGATGCTGGAGACCAGGCCGATGCAGATGAGGCCAGACATGATGCGCCCGCCCGTGTGCCCAAAGATGTGATTCGCCGCAGCATGGGCGACGTCCACCTTCCCCGCCAACTCTGACATCGGGGCGACGTGGAGAAACACGGCATTCAGGGCGATGTAGAGCGCGCTGACAATCAGGGTGCCCAGGGCGATGGCGAGGGGTACGTTTTTCTGCGGATGACGCACCTCATCGACGATGTAGGTGGCCGCATTCCAGCCTGCATAGGCATACATGACAAAAACGAGGCTGATGGCAAACGGGGGGCTGGTGATGAGCTGCCAGTCCCCCGGCTCAGGCAAAAAGTGCACCGGTTGCCCAGGCTCCACCGTCAGCCCAGCGCCGATAAAGATCAGGATCAGGGCGACCTTCATCCAAGTGGCCAGGTTTTGGAAAACTGCCCCGGCATGGATGCCTGCCACATGAACGAGCGTGACGACCCAAACCACCACCAGGGAGGCAGCGACCGTAGGCACCTGGGGAAACACGCCGCTGAGATACTTGCCCAGCGCCATGGCAGCCAGGGCGATGGGCGCGGCAAAGCCTGCGGTCGCGGAAAGCCAGCCGGAGACGAAACCGACGCAGGGATGGAAGATTTTGGAGAGAAAATGATACTCCCCCCCTGAGCGCGGCAGGGCAGCAGCCAGCTCCCCATAAGCAAGGGCACCGCAAAAGGCACAAAGACCCCCCAGGGCCCAGAGGAGCAAGATGGCAAAGCCGGAGGGCAGCGGCCCGACCTGAAAGCCCAGGCTGGTGAAGATGCCCGTGCCGACCATGTTGGCGATGACGATGGCGGTGGCCGTGACGAGGGAGATGCCGTGGTGCGCGGGGGCTGCCTGGGTGCTCATGAGATGGGGTGGGGGTTAGCGGGCGAGCGGGGCACTTTCCACCAGCGGCCGCATCTGGTCCCAGGCAGAGCGCCAGTCTCCCAGATCGGCGAGCACGCCCGCCAGCTCACGCGGCAAAAAGGAGGGCGCACCGGGCAGGCCAGCCGCGCGTTCTAGCGTGCGGCGCGCGTCTTCAAGCTGCCCTGCGGCGCGCTGGGCGTAGTACAAATCGATGCTGGCAAGGGGATCCGTGGGCCTCAGCACGACCTGGCGCTCAAGCCGCGGGATGTCTGCAACCTGGACGATGGCAGGGCGCGCGGGCAGGGGGATCTGGCGGGCGGCCAGGGTGTAGGCCTCTTCGTAGCGGCCTTTTTGGGCTAAGTCGAGCGCCACGGCCTGCCAGCCTGCCCTGAGCAGATGCGGGTGCCTTTGGATGTAAGACACGAGTTTTTCGCGGTCGCCCTTATGCCGCCAATAATTCAATACTTGAGACTGCATGGCCAGGGGCAGCTCCTCCATGGCACCATGCTGGGCGAGAAAGTCAGCCAGGCAGGACTCCCAGAGATCCCCCGTGAGGAACTGCGTCTCCAGGTAGATGACCTGGAGATCAGGCCGGTCTGCCAGCTTCCATAGCATGGCCAGCAGGTCGGGATACGGACGTGTGGTCTGCACGATGGATTGGAAACGGGCGGGGGCATTCGGGTGGCCGGGCGGGAAGCGCCGCATCCCCTCTGCCCACGGCAGGTAGGCCGTGACCGGATCGTAGGAAAGCCAGATGCGGCCTTCTTCAAAGCAGATGGCCGCGTAGCGCGGCTCCACGGCACGGGCACGGCCAAAGTCCATCAGCGCCGCCTGCGTGTCCTGCGTGGTGTGCAGGTAGAGCTGAGCACGCAGGAAGTAATTGCGGTAGTGCAGTGGGGAGAGTTCCACCGCGCGGTTGATGCGCTGCATCGCATCTGAGTAGCGCCCGTTGGCGGTGTCCAATGCAGCGCGATCATGCAGCAGGCGTGATTCCGTAGCCAGACCGGTGCCGCGCAGCCCACCATAGACCATGCCCAGCCACACGCACCCCCAGCCTGCCAGCAGCAGCCCCAGTGCCCGGAATCCCCAGCGCCCCAGCGTGCTCAAGCTCGGCCCCTGATGCCGCTGCCGCACCCCTAATGAGGCCACGAGGCCAAAAAACAGCGCATACCCAAGGCTGTGCAGCGGCACATCCACCACCGAGTGCGCGAGCGCCATGCCCGCTGCGATGGCAAAGGCGCGCTGCATCCGGCGCATGGAGCGCGTCTCCGCACTGCGGCTACTGCGGCGCCTCCGGCGCAGCCAGGGGCCGCTGGCACGCCAGAGCCAGGCCGCCAGCACCCCACAGGGCAGCAGGCAGAGCAGCCCCCCCTCAAACAGCAGCCAGAGCACATCACTCTCAGGATGCAGCAGCCGGGAATCAGGATAAGGCTCCGTCGTGACCTGTGGAAAGACAGGGTCAAAAAGCCCGATGCCGCGCCCTGCCCAAAGATGGCCTTCGGTGGCCCCCCAGGTCTGCTCCGCCAGCCAGACGCGCAGGTCAGAGGAGAACGCCTGAGTGACAGGCTTTTCCGCCAGTTTGCGCCCGACTCTACCCCCAGAGGCCACCGCCAGAGACACCACCGCCAGCACGACAGAAATGCCCAGCACCACCCGCGCCGGCCCCCCACCACGGATCGCCCCCGTACCCACCCACAGCACCAGCCCGCCGATCGCCAACAGCAGCCCTGCACGCGAGGATGCCGTCATCACACAAGCCAAAAGCAGCAGCGTGCCTGGCGCAAAGACCAGCAGCCACTTGGAACTGCGGCGAAAGGCATCCAAAGCCGCCGCTGCACACAAGACCGAGGCCATGGCAAAGAAGCTAGAGCTGTGATTCGGATTGGCAAAGGGGCCAAACACGTTCGTGGCCATCCCCGTAGCCTTCAAAGCGCGCGGCCACCACGGCACCCGCCACCAGCCCAGAGGCTCCATCAAGGCCAGCAGGGCAATCCCCAGCCCGCCTAGCACGGCCACCCGCAGGATCAGCCGCCGGTGGCTCTCCCCAAAACTCTGGCCTAGGCAACTGCTGAACCACAGCAGCCCAGCCACCAGCACCAGCCAGCCCTCCAGCGTGCCATACCAGTCCGGCGAAAGCGTCGAGGACAGGCGGATCCCCCAATCCTCGGTCAAGTGCGTGCGCCACTCCTCCAACGGGCCAAACCAGCCTGCCGGCAGCAGCCCTAGCCCAGCGCAGCCCCCAAGCGCCACCAGGGCCACGAGCGGCACCCGTGCTAAGCGCACCTGGGGCGGAGCCAGGGCGACCACCAGACCCGCCAGCGTCAGAGCCAGCCCGCGCGCCCAGGGATTGCGCCCCGCACC
>JAIWOJ010000088.1 GCA_020216965.1 Prosthecobacter sp. | reverse complement strand
GCTCGGCGATCTGCGTCGTGGCAAACACGGCCTGGACGGAGTAATAATCGTGCGTCGGGATGGGGTCGAACTTGTGATCGTGACAGCGGGCGCATTGCAGCGAGTGCGCGAGGAAGGTCTCGCCGATGCTGTTGCTCACGTCGTCGAGGAAGCGCTGGCGGGCCACCTTAGCCACTTCCATGCCGGTGAGCTCCCACGGCCCCATGCGCAGGAAGCCGGTGGCGACGAGCATCTCGGGGTTGCCGGGTTCGATTTCATCGCCTGCAATCTGCTCGCGCACGAAGCGGTCGTAGGGCTTGTTGGCATTGAACGAGCGCACGACGTAGTCGCGATAACGCCAGGCATTGCCGCGCTCGTAATCATTGGCAAAACCGCTGGAGTCCGCGTAGCGCGTGACATCCAGCCAGTGCTGCGCCATGCGCTCGCCGTAGTGCGGGGAGTCGAGGAGGCGGTTGATGAGATCCGTCAGAGCAGTCGGATCGGCTGGGTCATAGTCAGCAACAAACGCCTCCACCTCCTCCGGTGTCGGTGGCAGTCCGAGCAGGTCAAACGTCGCGCGGCGGATGAACGTCCGCGCATCTGCCAAAGGCGCAGGCTGGAGCCCAGCGGGCATCTTCTTTTCGATGAGCACGTCGATCGGATTCCTCCCCGCCTCCACGTCTGGCTTCCTCACCGGCTGATACGCCCACAGCCCTTCGGGTTTGTATTTGCGGTTCGCCCACTCTGGCGAGAGCGCCCCCACGGTCTTCACCACCACGCCGTCCTCCGCCGACCACGCGGCTTCGTTTGCCTTAGCGATTTCCTTTTGCCGTGCCTCGTCCGGCCACGGCGCACCACCTGCAATCCACTCCTTCAGCCAGCCAAGCTGCTCCGCGTAAAGCTTGTCCGCCTCCTTCGGCGGCATCGCCTCCCAACCGTCATGCGTGCGCGTTACCGCGAGGTAGAGTGGACTTTCCTCCGGCTTGCCCGCGATGAGCGCAGGCAGCTCGCTGTCACCACCCTTCATCACCGCCGCCAGCGACCGCATGTCCAGCCCGCCTTTGATCTTCGCCTCATCCTGCCCGTGGCAGGCGAGGCACTTCTCGTGAAACAACGGCAGAATGCGCCGCACGAACAGCTCCTCGGCATTCCCGGCAGCCATAAGGCCGCTGGGTGTGAGCAGGGCGAGGGCGAGAGGGATCAGAGTCTTCATGGGAAAAACATTAGGCTTTGACGGTTGTGCTGCCTCCGCCCTGGCTGCTAGAGACTGACATGGCTTTGGTCATGTAGGTAACGCCTACACCCCTTTCATCTGGACAAAGCAGCTGAGATTTTAAGGCGATTGCATAGGCAAAGACATCCATTCGGCTGCTGAGCTGGAAGAGGCTTCTGGGCTCCATGTTTTGCAGACTCACGAAGAAGGGCTCCAAGCTCGGCCTTTCGCCATCAGCTAGGGCTTCGAGTGCGATTTTCGGTAGGAAGATGGTTCTTTGGGCTGGGACCAGAGGACATGGCTCCAAGTGGCTAGATGCAGCGATCGCGCCACTTAGGAGAAGGCTAGGATGTATGGAGGCAGGCAAGGGCATCACCCTGATCCTGGTGTTTTGACGCCGAGTGCCAAAAAAGTGCCACCTCACAGGATGGCTCAGTTTTTCTAAGGAAATGATTGCAGCAGCTTGCCAGTGGCATCGCGGAGCTGCAGGTCGCGCAGGCGCACGGTGCCGGGGCCGGAGCAGGGATCTAGCCGGAAGGCATGCAGCGTGCCGGTGGTGTCGAGCTTCAGCGTGTGCGTGTGCCACGCGCCGTCATGCAGCACCTCGAAGGTCTGGTGCTGACCTTTGGGCAGGATGGTGGCCGCATCGGTGGTGTAGAAAAGTTCCCCCGAACCGCTGGACCGGCTCTGAACGCTGAACACAAGCTGGTAGGGACCGCTGACTGTGAGTGGTTTCAAGCGATCGAACGCCAGGCCGGGATCATCACCGGTGCAGGTGAGAACCCATTCCTGGCCCTCGACGGTAAGTTTCGTGTCCTTGCGGGCGCGTGGCAGGGTGTTCTCGGGCTGGGCGGCGGCTTTCTTGCGTCGGCTTGCTTTTGCCTTGGGCTGACTGGTTCCACTGCCTGCGAAGTCGCGCGTGAAATCCGTCCATTCGCGATGCCGCAGGTCGGTGGCCTGGGTGGCGACGGGCGCGCGTTCTTTGGCGGGAGCCTGGAGGACGTTGGCGGTCATGTCGTGCCATTGCTTCACCATGCGCTCGACGATCTCCGGGTGCTGGGAGGCGACGTTGCGCAGCTCCGTGCGGTCGGTGGCCAGGTGGTAAAGCTCCCACGGCTGGCTTTGGAAACTCACGAGCTTCCAATCGCCATCGCGCAGGCCGCGATCGCTGCTGAATAGCAGATGAATCGGCGGACGACTGCGCATCGGCTGGCCATCGAGGATGGGCTTGAGCGAAATACCGGCCAGCGGCGTGGGTTCGCGGCCCGGCCAGGTATCGGGGATTTTGGCACCGGCGATTTCCGCCAGCGTCGGCAGCACGTCCACCAGATGCGCGGGCGAATGGATCCGCGTGCCGGCCGGAGTCTTCAACCCCGCCGGCCAATGCACGATGGCGGGCGTGGCAATGCCGCCCTCGAACTGGTTCTGCTTGTAGTAGCGGAACGGCGAGTTGCGCGCCCAGGCCCAGCCGGTGCTGTCGCTCCAGCGCACGCCCGGCGCGTAAGGCTCGGCCTCAGGATTGATGCTGCGGCGGTCGTAGGGACAGGCACCGTTGTCGGAGAAAAACAGGATCAAGGTGTTGTCGAACTCGCCCTTCGCTTCGAGGTCGCGGAAGAGCCGGCCCAGCTCCTGATCCACGCGGTCAATCATCGCCGCGTAGGCTGCCATGCGCCGCGCCTCCCATCGCTGCCGCTCCGGGGACAACGTCTCCCAGGCCGGGATGTGGTCAGGCCGCGGGCAGGGTTCGACATCGCGCTCGAACAGGCCGATCTGCCGCTGCTTGGCCACCCGCGCAGCGCGGACCTTGTCCCAGCCCGCGTCGTAGCGGCCCAGATACTTTTTGTAATCCGCCTCCAACGGCTGCAACGGCGCGTGCGGCGCATTGAAGGCGATATAGAGAAACCACGGCTTCATTTCTGAGCGCGCTTCATGGAGGAAACGCAGCGCGTAATCCACGTTGGCCACCGTGGTGTAAAACCCCTGCGCCGGCACCGTCCAGGGCTGGCCATTGAGCCGGAACGTCTTGTCGCCCTGGTAATAGTCCGTCGCGCCGGACAAGTGACCGAAGTAGCGTTGGAAGCCGAAGTCCGTGGGCTGCTTGTCGAGGTGCCATTTGCCCGTCATGGCGGTGAAGTAACCGGCGGGCGCGAGCGCTTCGGGGATCGTCACCGCGCGGCGCAGGCTTTCATCGCCCGCCTGCCGGCACCACCGGCCAGAAAGCAGGCTCACGCGCGAGGAGTGGCACTTGGCCGTATTGTAAAACTGCGTGAAACGCAGCCCGCGCGCCGCCAGCCGGTCTAGATTCGGCGTCTCGATTTCCGAGCCGTAACAGCCCAGGTCGGAGAAGCCGAGATCGTCGGTGAGGATCACGAGGATGTTGGGTTTTGACGGCTCGGCGGCGTGGGTTTGAAACGCGAAGACGCAGAGGGCACAGAGGATGGCGCGGAGGAGGTTGAGCTGCATGAGCTGGAAACTCAGGGATTGGCGATTGCTTTCAAATGGGCGGCGAGACGGTTTCTCATGCGGGTGAGGCGCTCGGCTTGCATGGGGCGGGCGGCGAGGTTGTGGAGTTCGTCGGGATCGGTGCGGAGGTCGTAGAGCAGCTCGCCGCCGCGGCCTTCGTCCCAGACGATGTAGCGGAAGGCCTCGGTGCGGAGGCTGTGGCCGAGGGCCTTGGTGTGCGTGGCGATCATGGTGCTGATGGCGATCTCGCGGCCTTTGGCATTCGGGTCATCGAGCATGGGCTTGAGGCTGCGGCCTTGCAGATGCTTCGGCTTGGGCAATCCGGCGAGATCGCAGAGCGTGGGATAGATGTCCACCTGCGCGGCCAGGCCGGTGCGGATGCGGAAGGCACAAGGCTCGCTCGTGCGCACCCAGATGCGCATGGAGTCTGGCTGTGGCCTGCCGACGAGCGGACCATGCGTGAGCGTGGCGGCGGAAGCGGTGAGCGGAGGGAAAAGGGCGGAGAGGATGAATGGCAGGATCTTCATGCGATGATGAAACCGTGCGAAACATCCGGGTTTATCGAGTCTTTGCGTCAGCAGACTCAGCTTTTGCGGCAGATCACCTCCGCCCATTCAGAATCATCTCATTCATCTTCTGCCGCATCGCTTCCATGTCAGGATCGGCAAAGGGCGTGTCTAGCGTGCTCACGGCGTTCGTGTTCGCACTGGTTCCGGCGATGGCGTTGTCGAGCTGGGCTTGGCTGATTTCGCCGGGTGGGCCTTGGGCTCCGTCGCTGCCGTTGCTGCCATCGTTGCCTTGCGGGATGTCGAAGGTGAAATGCACGTTCGTTCCATCGAAGCTCACGTTCACCGCCGCATTTGATCCGGCAGGGAGGGTGTTCACGCTGTCCACCACGGCTTGCGCGAAGGGCGGACCTTGAGCACCGTCATTTCCGGGAGGTCCCTGCCCGCCGTCGCTTCCGGGTGGGCCTTGGCTGCCATCGCTTCCGTTGCTGCCGGGCGCTCCGTCATTGCCGCGCGGGATGTCAAAGGTGAAGCGGACGTTCGTTCCATCAAAGCTCACGCCCACCGCCGCAGGCTGGCCGGGGTCCACCGTGTTCACCGCATCCACCACCGCCTGCGCAAAGGGTGGTCCCTGCTGGCCCATCGGGCCTTCCTGCCCCTGCGGGATTTCAAAGGTGAAATGCAGCGTGTTCCCCACCACGCTCACGCTCGCATTCGCCGGACTGCTCGGCGGCAGGGTGTTCGTGCTGTCCACCTGCGCGGCATTGATGCCGGAGCCGCTGCCGATGAGGTCGATGATTCCGGCGAACTGAGCGCGAAAGCGGTCAGCGTCGATGTTTTGGCCGTTTTGCGGCCATGCAGGGTCGAAGGGCATAGGTTTGAGACTTGGAGATGGGGAGAAGAGGAGACAGGGAGACTTTCAGACTTGGGGACTTTCAGACTTGGAGACTCAGAGCTTCCAAACATCGGGCTGGTTCTGCATGGTCACTAGCATGGCGATGATCTGGTCGTATTCGGCATACAGAGTGCGCGTGTCCTCGGGTCTGAGGTAGTCACACTCTACTGCGAACTGCAGCCAAGTCTGCGTTTCTGCGGCCTCGCCTTCAGCATCGTTGAGCTTGCTGACGAACGAAGCCCATAACGCCGTTTGCGCCATCCCTCAGAGACGTTTGCAGCGACAGACCGTGAAGCGCGTCGAGCTTGATCGGTGAGCGAGTAGCGCTCCTCTTTCGGGAACGCCTTGCTCAATTCGAAGACCTGCATCGCCGCAGTAAATGCACGCTGATACACTTCCAGATCTGTATGCCGAACGATTTTCTTTTTCATAGTCTCATCGTCTCCCAGTTTGAATGTTTAGACCCGGAGACTGGGAGACTTTCAGACTCGGAGAAAGGCAGGCAGTGCGCCCAGTCTCCCAGTCTGATCGTCTGACAGTCTCCTCGTCTTTGGGTTACGGAACGACGATCTGCGCGATCGGTCCTGCGCCGCTTTCACCGGCACCGTTCACGGAGGTCACCTGGATTTTCACCGTGCTGCCGCTGGGCAGGCCGGAGAGCGTCGCATCGCTATCGGTCACGGTTTCCACGGCGCGGAAGTCATTGTCCGTGCCCACGATCATGATCCACACGCGGTAGTGATCGGCACGCAGCGCATCATCCCAGTCCACATGCACGATGCCAGCAGCGCCGGGCGTCGCCGTAGTGAAGCTCGGCGCTTCCGGCGTCTCCTCATCCGCCGGGCGGCTCAGGCCAAAGGCGTGCCACAGCGGGTCCTCCGCGCTGAGCAGCGTCTCCAGCTCCGTGATCATGCCACGGAGGCGCTTGCGCAGATTCGTCTCGGCGGCGTCGCGGGCCGCTTTCGCCTGTCCGCTCTCCGTCACTTTTTGATCCAGCGCGGTGCGTGCATTGCTAATCGTGGTATGCAGCGTGGCCGCGAGAGCCGCTGTCACCTCCATGTCCACACTTTCATGGGCGGGGTTGGCGGTGAAGTAGAGCTTCAGGCTGTTGATCAGGCTAAAACGCTCCGCCTGCGTGCTCGGCATGGCCGTGGAGTTGTTCGGCCAGCCCGCCGCGCCCCATTCGGTGGAGTAGGCATCGCCAAAGAACTTAGACAGGCGCTTCTTCGCGTTTGTGATGAAGACCTTCGCTGAGTTATCCGCCGCGTTGTGGGCCGCGTTCGCCGTTTTTCTCAACACCTGGCAGGTGCCAAAGGTGGACTCCGCCGCGCGGGCCGCTTCCAGCGCGGGGCGCACCACGGCTTCCGTGTTTTGTTTCAGCCCGATCGCCACTTCGTGGGTATGGGCACCGTCGCACATATCATCGCCCAGTGCGAAAAGGCGGTCGCGTTTATCAGGTAGGGCATTGGAAGCCATATTTTTGGTTCTACGGGTAGGCGGTGGGTCCTGGGCACCGAAGCGTGAGCCGTCGCCAAAGAATGCTTGTCCGAAGCGAGCCACGTTTTTCGAGTGGTTGAGGATTGCCGCTGGTTGGTGGGTTCCTCCCCCCGCCGGACACTCAGTCCGATGTGATAAAGGACGAACTGAACCCGAGGCTATGAAATCCGCGCCGAAAACTCAATCCTGAAATTTCACCCTAAAAAGACTCAAAAGCCGCCATCCGGGCGGCGGGGTTCGCACCTCGCCCTTCGCCCTAGCCGGGCAAAACGAGCGCTGGACGGCCCAACCGCCCAAAAGGCAGCGTCAAACGGGCCGCGCCTGACCCTGCCGACGCCTCGACTCTCACAGATGAGACCCGTTTGACCCTGCCGGAGCCTCGTCCGCCCCAAACGGGAGCCGTCCAGCCCTGCCGAGCCCTCGGCTGCCCCAAACGGGAGCCGTGCAAACCCGCCGAGCCCTCGGCCGCCTCAAACGGGACGCGTCCAGGCCAGCCGCGCCGTCGGCTCTCCCAGATGAGAGCCGTTTGGCGTTGCCGACACGGCGGCGGGACCAAACGGGACGCGTTTAGGGTAATCGCGGGTCCTTTGAAGGGTGAGATGTGCGGCATGAGCCGCCTTCAAGTGACTACTTCGGCAGCTTGGCGAGGTATTTGGCCTGGTTTGCCTCGAACTTCTTCACGCAGGGTTTGCAGCAGAATTTGATCTCCTGGCCGTTGTAAACCTTGGTGACGGGGCCGCCCATGCTGTCGAGGTCGTTGCCGCTGACGAGGCAGGTCTTGAGGGGGTAGGCTTTGGCTTTTTCAGCGGCGCTGGCAGTTTCCGGGGCGGAGCAGGCAGCGAGGGTGAGGCCGAGGAGGACGGTGGTGAACAGGGTGCGAAGGGTGGTTTTCATGGGTGTGATTTGTTGGTTCTTTGTTCTTGGTTTTCTGACAGCGGGAACGCCGTCAAAAGCGGATGAGCACGCCAGCGCCGAGTCCGTAGGCGCTGTGGTAGCTAGCGG
>JAIWOJ010000087.1 GCA_020216965.1 Prosthecobacter sp. | reverse complement strand
ACGCGGGAGACGCAAAGCAAGTGCATACCACGTCCTTTGCTGGCGGATGGTTTTCCTCTGAGCAACTTGAGATGCGCTCTAGCCATGCGCGTCTGCGCTATGGCGGGGTGATGAGCCGGTTTTACACCCAAATTCTCAGCCACGACTCCAAGGTCGATGCACCTGGCAAAATGTGGGGGGCACGGCTGCTCGTGGATCACAGCCAAGACCAGTTCAAAGGCAGCGCAGCAGCGGCCAAGGACTATGCCATTCAGGCAGCGGTCGGCCTACCTACCGTGGATTTGGCACCTGGCAGCTCACAGACCGAGAATTACACCCTTTACGCTGGCCCGAAAGAATACAGCCGCCTCTCCAAGTTGGGCGGACAGCGGGATTTCGTGATGTTTTATGGCATGTGGGGCTTTATCAGCCGCCCGCTAAACGTGCTGATGCGCTGGATGCACGACCTCAGTGGCAATTGGGGGCTGGCCATTATCCTCATGACCATCGTCATCCGCACGCTGCTCTGGCCGCTGCAGGCTAAGGCGCAATACTCCATGAAACGGATGGGCAAACTAGCCCCTCTGATGAAGGAAATTCAGGAGAAACACAAAGATGACCCCACCCAACAGCAGATGGAGGTCATGAAACTCTACAAAGAGTATGGGGTGAACCCTGTAGGCGGCTGTCTGCCTATGCTGCTGCAGATTCCGATCTTCTTTGCCTTTTACGGCGTCCTGCAAAACGCCGCCGAGTTGCGCGGCCAAGGCTGGCTGTGGGTGAAGGATCTTTCCATCGCCGATACCATCGGCCAATTCTTGGGCTTCGATGTGAATCCTCTGCCGCTCATCATGGGTCTGACCATGGTGGCGCAGATGAAGCTGACTCCTCAGCCAGCAACCATGGATAAGAGCCAGAAAATCATCATGAACATCATGCCGGTGTTTTTCCTCTGGATCTCCTACAACTTTGCAGCAGCACTGGCGCTGTACTGGGCTGTCACCAACCTCTATGCCATCGCCCAGAGCTGGATCATGAAGCTCTACATGCCTGAGCCTGAGCTGAAAAAGGTGGAGCGGCTGCCCAAGGGGCCAGCACCGCAAAATCCCTTCTTCAACCCAGCCAACCCCAGGCACAAAGAGAAGAAAACAAAGCCACGCTCCCCCAAATTGGGCGGATAGGTGCCAAATCGAATCTCACTGCACAGGCTGGTGCTCCCCCCTGAAGACGTGCCGTGAGAGCCATGCCCCCAGGGCTAGCAGCAAAAGATCCCGGATCACGAGCTCAAGATAGTTTGAAGCCGATGCTGAGCTGCCTCCAAAGCAACCGCAGCGGATGTCGATGCCGCGTTGCCAGGAAATCCCAATGGCGACGAGAAAGACCAGTAAGCAGGACAAGAGCAACATCAGCCCGCCCCGCCGCAGCCAGCCGGAGCAGACAGCCAGACCCGCCAGGATTTCCAGCCATGGCAAAAAAAGGGCCACCAATGCCGGTAATGGATCGGGTAGTAGGTGAAAACTGCGGATGTCATCGACGAAGACCATGGGCTGCAACACTTTCACGGCACCAGCATATACAAAGACACCGCCAAAAATGAGACTGAACAGGGTTTGTATGCGATTCATTTTCAAGGCTTTGAGTGTCAGCCAGTTTTTGGGCGTCCGCTTGGGCGTGCCATCCCCGTGCCCGGAATGGCACTGAGAAAAAAATAACGCGGGGAAGAAATGAGGTCACCAACCTCGCGCATGGCGGCACGGCGAAGATGCTCCTCCAGCGTCTGCCGGGCAGCTGGGTTACGATTCAGATGCTTATCCAAAAAACGAGATAGCCGCCGATTTGCACGAAACTCTTCAGAGAGGGTGCCCAGATTCAGCAGAAGCAGGATAAAACAGATGGCGGGCAAGCCTATCAGGATGAAGCGACCGGGCATTTTCAGTAAAATCATGGCTCCCAGAGCCAGGATGAGTGCCAACATCGGCGCGTAACGGCACAGCTTGATCACCGTCTGACGCCATTTCAGATCATCCGTCTCTTCACCCTCAGCAGCGGCGTGCCCAGCTTCATGCAGTGCGAGCGTCCAATCCGCCAAGCTGGTGCCAGCAGCCACGGTGGGTGCCAGAAAGAGCCTTCGGCGGCGCGGTTCATAGTAGTTCGTGATCACGCCCGCGTGCTCCATGATCTCCACGCCCTCCGCCCCTTGGTAGTTCAGAAAGAGCTGGGCGATTTCCGCGCCTGTGTGGGCTGTAGGTGCTTTTTCCCGACCTGCCTCTTGCAGCATGGTCTGATAACGGCTCGCAGCCCAATTGCAGACACCGAGGCAAACGGCCAAAACGAGGATAGGCAGCAACAGCATGGGTGGATAGGGGCTGTCTCCTGCCCGACGCTCGGGCTTATTCGATCTTGCCCAAGCCTGCTTCTGGGTCGGGCTCAATAAAACCAAGCTCCACGAGAAACTCGTCCATCTGCATCAGCGTTGCTTCGTACATTTCAAAGGAGAGATTGAAATTGAAGAAGCCATGTCCCTGGCCCTCAAATTCGATCAGACGGCAGATGTTTTTCTTCTTGGATGATTTTTTTGCCAATTCATAGCTGGCTGTGAAAGGAGCCACGCGGTCCGCAGTGCCATGCATGATGAGCATGGGAGGGAGTCCGGCCTCAATGGCGCGGAGCAAGTTGGCCTCTTTTGCCACCGCCGCGTCAGGAAAGCGCTCTAGGCCAAAGCCCTTTTTGGTCGTGTCCAGGATAGGATTGAAGAGAATCAGCGCGTTCGGCACAGGGCTGATGTCTGTGCTATCTGATGGGTCATCAAATTTGCGCAGCATGGCGGCTGAGGCTACGGCGTGAGCGCCACCACTGCCGCCGACGGCGACGATTTTGCCGGGGTTGATGCCAAGCTCGATCGCATTTAGCCTGAGCCAACGGATGGCTGACCGCGCATCCGCCATCGCCTCCAGCGGCCCAGCTTTGTGACGGCTGGAGACGCGGTAGTCAAAGGCCATCGTCATCATCCCACGCGAGGCGAAATACACGCAGTGAGGCGCAAATTGCGCTACCTGACCATTGTCCCAGCTACTGCTAAAAAAAAAGGCTGCTACAGATTTCGGATACGCAGGTGCTTTATCTGCCGGCGGCTCCCAAATGTAAGCTGAGAGGCTTGTATCACCGATCACCTTATAAGTCTCCTCACGCGCAGTCTTCAGCAGCTCCCGATTTCGGTCGAGCGGCAGAGTTCGAGGATGGCCTTCACCAGAATATTCCATGGGCGGGTGCTGAAGTGCAGACTGTTACGAATCTGCCAAGGATCAGCAACCTCTTTTCCTGACAGTTCAGCTATCTTGACACTGCATCGGCGTCTTCATACGATCCTTAGAAATATTCAAGATTAACAACACGCAATGCAGCCCACTTCCTCCAAATCCCTGTTCCCTCGGCTGATTCCGTTTCTCGCTGTGCTTCTTCTGACCGGATGTGAGAAGCTAGAGAAGACCCGCAAGGAAACCGCGATGCTGCAGGAAAAACTCCAGCAGCTTCAGCAAGAGGTCTTTCACATGGATACTAGCATGGCACAATACCGGCAAAGCATTCCAGCTTATGCCGGAGAGGGTGAGGCTGGAGCAAAGCGCTACGCCGTAGAGCTCGCCAGGGAACTGGCAGCTCTAGAGCAGGAAATCGTTGCCACAGACAAAGCCATTGAGGACGCCCAAGCCGCCCTTGAGACCGCAAAGGCCAACCTCCAGGCGCTGAAGGCTAGAGATCCCCGCCAAATCAAATGAGGGCAGATCATACAGAATCATGATTGAGGCATTATGAAAAACATCATCGCTCTCCTTCTCTTTGCAGGTGGTATGTCTGCCTGGTATTTTTACCACCAACTCCACGAAGCTGAATTGGGGCTGACGGCTGTGCAGCAGCAGCTAGCTGACCTAGAAAAAAGCTCCGCCCCACGCCGAGCTGAGTATAAGGCCGCAGGCTCCGTCAAGGCCATCAAAGAAAAGATCAACGCCAAAAAGGCAGAACTGAAAACCGCCCAGGAAAAAGTACAGGCTCTTGAGCACGCGCGCCAGCAGGTATTGGCCGAAAAGGCAGCCCTCCTCGCCGCTCTGCGTCAGGTTCACGTTGGGCGTGAGTTCAAGCTCGTGCTTAGCTCTGGCAGAAATCTGGGCCAAGTGCGGATCCTGAAAATTGAGGACTCTGGCCTGAGCATAGCGACCACCAGCGGTGTTACCAAGGTGCTTCCTGGTGAATTGCCCCAGGAGTTGCGCTCCGCCCTTTTTCTCACTCAGTGAAGCATGGATGCACTGAAGCCAACTCAGGCCCAGGCACGGCGGAGGAGATTGAGGTAATTTCCGTGCATGATACCCGCTATATCTGCCTGGGTGTACCCGCGCCTAGCAAGCATGTCGGGGATGCGCGCTAGGTCGGCAATGGTATCCAGATCTACCGGGGTCTGCTCGGTACCGTAGCCACCGTCTAAATCGGTGCCGATGCCGCTATGGAGGGCATTTCCAGCAAGCTGGCAGACATGGTCGATGTGATCGCAGATGACCTCCAATAGCAATCCAGTCTCTTGCGGCGTGGTTGTGCCACGCACCCAGCCTGGGATCATCATCCAGGCGTCAAGTGCGGCACCGATCACAGCACCTCGCTCAATCAGTGCCAAAATCTGCTCATCGCTGAATTGACGCACATCGGGGACAAGGGCGCGGCAGTTGGAGTGGCTGGCCCAGATCGTCCCCTGAAAAAGGTCTAGCGCCTCCCAAAAGCTCTCATCGGATAAGTGGGTGACATCTAGGATCATCCCCAGCCGATCCATCTCGCGGATCAGGTCGCGTCCCTCTGGGGTGAGCCCGCCAGGGGTATCATGGCCCATCGCATAACGGCAGCGTCCATAGTGTGCAGGCCCCAGAGCGCGCAGCCCCTGGGCCCAGCAGCGCTCCAGGTGGCCGGGGGTGAGGATGCTATCTGCCCCCTCCAGGCTAAGGATATAAAAAATGGGCTTTTCAGCATCGGGGGTGGTGCCATCCTCCCATACCTGGATGGCGTGATCCAACTCAGCCAACGTGCGCACCTGAGAAAGATGCCCCTCCTCTTCCATGGCGCGATACCAGGCCAATTGTCCCTGCGTCTCAGCCCAGGCTTGATGTGGCGACATCCAATTCGCGATGGGGGACACGCCGGGCATACAGCCTGCGAGCTGGGTGGCTACACAGATGCCCACGCGGGCCTGGCGCATTTCAGGAAAGGCCGTGGTGCCTGCAGCACGCCCTTTGCCGACCATACCCGCCTCACGGCGGCGGATCTCATGCACAGGCAGGCGGAGATCCCGGTTGAAACCGCCGAGGGCGTTTAAGCTAAGGTCGAGGTGGGCATCAAAGATGAGCATAGGAGGCAAAGGCGTAACGTGATTGGCAGTTCTTTTTCTGCGGGAATCAGGCAAGAACCTGGAGAGCATAACGCCCTTTTCGGCGGCTTAGCCTGACGGGTGCACCATAGACGGCACCTAGGGCTGCGCTGGTGAGCGTCTTTTCCTTTTTCCCCTGCGCCAAGACCGCGCCATCTCGCAAGAGTAAAACGTGGGTGATGCAGGGCAAAATTTCCTCCACATGATGCGTGACCATCACCAGAGAAGGCGCTTCTGGCCAGGTGCTGATCTCCTCCATCCAGGAAAGAAATTGTTCGCGCGCGACGGGATCTAGCCCAGCACAAGGCTCATCTAAAATGAGAACGTCAAACTGAGCCATCAGGGCACGGCAGATGAGGATTTTCTGCTTTTCACCCTGGGATAGGGTGCCCCAGAGAGAATTTTTCAGGTAGCCACAGCCAGCGGCTTGGATCAGGCCCATGGCCTGCTTTTTTAGGGTGGCTGAAGGCGGCTGCCAGAGATTTAGCTTGGCGTCACGTCCGCTAGCCACGACGTGGAGGATGGGCTCACCAGGCTCTAGGTAGGTGGTGAGGGTGTTTGTGACAAGGCCGACACGCCTCCGCACTTCACGCCAGTCACTTCCGCCGAAGGTGTCACTGCCAATTTGTATCAGGCCATCCGTCGCAGGCTCATACCCCGTGATCAGATTGATGAGCGAGGTCTTGCCACAGCCATTTGGCCCTAATACACACCAGTGCTGACCGCGCGTAACCTCCCAGTGGATGCCTTTTAAGATGCGCCTACCCCCGCGAATGAAGGTAGCGTTTTGGACTCGGAGCAAGGAGGGGGCAGAGGACATTGGAAAGAGGACTTGAGCAAATGCCCGCAGGCTTGTCTTGTGATTTTCAACGGCTGTGCTTACTCCCGCCATTATCCATGCCTGGCCGCACAAGGACAGCCTGCCCCTACCTCCATGACCAACCCTTGCCGGCGTGGTTGGTCTGGTGGCTGCCGATCGCTCTCACCGCCTACCCGCTCGCGCTCACCCTACCCGCCCTAAACTGGGAAGCGGGCCTGGACCGCGAACAGGGGCTGCTGGAAAACCTCACCGCTCTCCTCTTGCTCGCCGCTCTGGTGCTGTTTCTCCGTTCATTCTCAGCTAGCAGAGGCACGGGCCTCTGGCGCATTTGGCTTCTAGGGCTTGCTTGTGGTGCCTTTTTCTTTTTGGGGGAGGAGGTGAGTTGGGGGCAACATTACTTTGGCTGGCAGACGCCTGAGCCATTGCGCAGCTTGAACCGTCAGGGTGAGGTCAATCTGCACAACCTGCGCGGCATAGCTGGTGAGTTACTGGGCCATGGGTGCAGTGCCGCGCTCTCCCTGGCTGTGGCCTTAGGCGGCTTGGGTGGGCTACTGGCCCGGTTGCCCGGCGCGCGCCTTCAGCATTTCTTTGCTCCGTGGCTTTTGCCGCCGCTGGGTTGTGCCCCTGTGGCAGCGCTCTCCGTATTGGTGCGTCTGCCTCGGCTCATGGTAGAGGATCCTGGGACGCTTCCTCTTTTTTACGGCCAAGCCATGGGTGAGCTGAAAGAATGCCTGCAAGCGCTATTCATCCTGCTCTATGCCATCGCTCAGTTGCGACTGACTGCGGCTTGCTGCTTCCAGGAAGATGCCGCCGCTTGCGCAGGCTAGCGGGCTGTCCACAGTCGCGGCCTTCCTTTCATCATGTCCACCATCGTTGTCGCCCAGAAAAATGGCGTCGCCTGCATCGGCGCCGATACCATGAGTTCTCTCGGAGCCGTGCGCCAGCGTGCACATCATGTGGTGAACAAAACGAAAATCGCTCGGCTGGGGGATACCTACATCGGCCTCACAGGCACCTCAGCCAGCCTCGTGGTGCTGAATAGCTACTTTTCAAACCCAGAACGTCCCCGCAACTTTTCTAGCACGGAGCATATTTTTGAAACCTTCCGGCACGCCCATCACTGGATGAAGGCAGAGTATTTCATGGCCACCCTACCCGACAAAGGGGAGGAGTACGAGACCACGCAGTTTTACGGTCTCATTGCCAACCCCCATGGCATCTTTGCCCTCTACTCTTACCGCACTGCACAACAGTTTCACCACTTCTGGGCCGCCGGTTCTGGGCGCGATTTCGCCCTGGGTGCCATGCAGACGGTGTATGAGCATTATCAAGATGTGACGGATATCGTCAAAGCAGGGCTCTATGCTGCGGCTGAGTTTGATGGCTCCACCGGTGGGCCGTTTGAAATCCACACCTGTCC
>JAIWOJ010000086.1 GCA_020216965.1 Prosthecobacter sp. | reverse complement strand
GCGATCCCTTGGTCCTGCAGCCACCCACAGAAAAGCGGTAGCTTGATGCTACCGCACTCCCAGGCGGTTAGAGCAGCCGCCATTCGTGGCCGTTTTCGCGCAGCAGATCGTCAGCCTCCTTTGGCCCCCAACTGCCAGCAGGATATTCACACATCGGCGGCGGGGTGGCCGTCTTGTGCCAGGCGTGCTCGATCTCGTCGATGAACTTCCACGCGGTCTCCACCTCATCGCGCCGGGCAAAGAGCGTGGCATCTCCTGCCATGGCATCCAACAGCAGCCGCTCGTAGGCCTCTGGGCTGGCCTTGCCAAAGCTAGAGGAGTAGCGGAAGTCCATCTTTACCTGCTGCATATTGAGCGCCTGACCGGGCTGCTTGCACAGAAAGCGCAGCGCCACGCCCTCATCCGGCTGAATGCGGATGACCAGGGTGTTTTCGCTGCTGGCCCCGAGCATCTTCTGCGTGGCAAAAGGCACCTGCGGCGGTTTTTTGAAGTGAATGCTGATCTCCGTGGCTTTTTTCGGCAGTTGCTTGCCCACACGGATGTAAAAGGGCACGCCCTGCCAGCGCCAGGTGTCGATGTAGAGCCGCAGGGCCACATAGGCTTCCGTCTTGGATTCAGGATTCACCCGGTCCTCCTGACGGTAGCCCACCCGCGGCACCCCATCGACGCTGCCCGCAGTGTATTGCGCGCGGATGACGTTTTTGCCCACCGCCTCCGGTCCGATAAGCGGGCGCAGGGCGCGGATGACCTTCACCTTTTCATCCCGCACCGCATCCGCGCTGAGGTCCGTCGGGGGCTCCATGGCGACGAGGCTGAGGAGCTGGAACAGGTGATTTTGCACCATATCACGCAGGGCACCTGCCGTATCGTAATAACCGCCGCGGCCGCCCTCCATGCCCAGGTTTTCTGCGCAGGTGATCTGCACATTATCAATGTAGCGGCTATTCCAGGTGGGCTCAAAGAGCGCATTGGCAAAGCGCAGCACCATGATGTTTTGGGCCGTCTCCTTGCCTAGATAATGGTCGATGCGGTAGGTATCCTTTTCGTCAAAGGTCGCCGCCACGGTCTCATTCAGCGCACGCGCCGTGGCTAGGTCTTTGCCAAAAGGCTTCTCACACACCACGCGGGCCCATTTCCCACCCACCCCCTGGTTTAGCCCGGTGGCCTTCAGCATCTCCAAGATCGGTTTGAAGGCTTCTGGCGCTGAGGCCAGGTAAAACAGGCGGTTGGCCGGCGCACCGCGCTCTTTGTCAAACTCATCCAGCAGCATCTTGAGGCGGATGTAGCCTGCCGGGTCTTCAAACTCACTGCGGTGGTAATGGATGCTCTGGCTAAAGCTGGCCCAAAGCTCATCACTATGGCCCTGGCGGGAGTTTTTGCGGTTCCCCACCTCCAGTTCCTGGCGAAAGACCTCATCCGTCTTATCCCGGCGTGCAAAGCCGATCACCTTGAACTGCGGCGGCAGATCACCCGCCGCCGCGATGTTGTAGAGCGCAGGGATCAGCTTGCGGTTCGTCAAATCGCCCGTGGCACCAAAAATGACCACAGAGCAGGGCTCAGCACGATGACGGGAGAGGAGGGTTTCTTGAAAAGGATTGGCCGGTTCAGACATGTCGCGAAAAGTTACGCCTGCCAGGGCAGACGGGGGCGGAGACTTACCGCTGCCTGCCCGGCTGGCAACTCAGGAAGCGCAAGGGCCGTGCCGGTGTGCATGAAAGCAAATCATCCACATGCTGAAAGACGCTGATGCATCCGCACAGCCATGCATCCGCAGAGCCCAGCGCCCAGAGCCTACCCGCCCTACCCTCAAGCGACCTCCGAGTTCTACCGAGCCCACCCCTTCATCACACTGCATCGCACCCCGCCAGCCTTCGGAAAAAACCGGCTTTGCCTTCTTGAGACAGAGCATGAAGCCCACCCAGCGCCCCTCCAACGCCGCCCTCACCCTCATCCTGCCCCTCCTCATCGCCCTCTGCGTGGTGCAGTGGCTCAAAACCCCCAAAAACAGCGCCCCCGCAGCCGAGGCCACACCGCGGCCCGAGCCCGCAGCAGAGATACAAGCGCCTGGACCCGCACTACCAGCCCCAGAAGCCTAGCAGGAGAGTCAGGCAACCTATCCCCCCAACCTAGAAAACCCCTTCTCTGTCCTCAAAGAAGGGTGTCTCTGAACTCAAAAACGCAATTTTGACCTCAAAACGTGAGCATGCAGCGTCTGCCCAACAGCCCAGCCACCCGAAAAGCGGTAGCCGTGGCTACCGCTTTGGGAACCCTTGCAGAAGTGGGCTAGGCTCAATCTTCTGCGCCTGAGCTGGATGGGGTGGGGAGGCCGCCTTTTTCGGCGAGCTTGGCTTTGACCGCTTCTTCGATCTCTGCGTAGAGGGCGCTGTCGTTCTTGAGGGTTTCTTTGGCGGCATCCCGCCCTTGGGCGAGTTGGGTGCCTTTGTAGCTGATCCAGGAGCCGCGTTTTTGCAGGATGTCGAACTCCATGGCGAGGTCGAGCATGGAGCCGACATTGGAGATGCCCTCGTTGTACATAATGTCGAATTCGGCCTCGGTGTAGGGGGGGGCGAGCTTGTTCTTTACCACTTTGACCTTGGTGCGGTTGCCGATGACGGTGCCATCGCTGCTCTTGATGGCTCCGATGCGGCGAATGTCCACGCGGACAGAGGCGTAGAATTTGAGGGCTTTGCCGCCAGGGGTGGTCTCGGGGTTGCCAAACATGACGCCGATCTTTTCACGGATCTGGTTGGTGAAGATGCAGGTCGTGCGGGCTTTGCTGATGATGGCGGTGAGCTTTCTGAGCGCGGCGCTCATGAGGCGTGCCTGGGCACCGACGGTGCTATCGCCGATCTCTCCTTCCAGTTCCTGGCGGGTGACGAGGGCGGCGACGGAGTCGATGACGATGACGTCGAGCGCATTGGAGCGGACGAGGGTCTCGCAGATGCGCAGGGCTTCTTCACCGCTACTGGGCTGGGAGACGAGAAGCTCGTCCATTTTCACGCCGAGGCGGCGGGCGTAATTCGGGTCCAAGGCGTGTTCCACATCAATAAATGCGGCAAGTCCACCGGCCTTTTGCGCTTGGGCGATGGCGGTGAGGGTGAGGGTGGTTTTCCCGGAGGATTCAGGGCCGTAGATTTCGATGATGCGCCCGCGGGCAAAGCCGCCCACGCCGAGGGCTTGGTCGATGAGTAGATTGCCGGTGGGGATGACGGCGACTTCTGCTTTTTCCCCGGTGCCCATACGGAGGATGGCACCTTCTCCGTAGTCTTTTTGGATTTGCTGGATGGCTAGATCCAGGTTGCGCGCGCGGGCTTCGGCGATCTTGTGGGTGTTGGATTCGGCGGGGGATTCTTTGGGAGCACGGGCCATGAGGGTGATTGGGGTGGGGTTTATGTTCTAGTGAACACTTGGAGCCTGATGCCTAGCGCGGCAATGGCTTTTTGCGCAGCGGACTGTTTTTTTTACACAGAAGCCCGTGTCGTGGGCAAGCACGGTCTAGCCACCGATGGCGATCATGCGGCGGTTGGGCTGGTAGTTTTGGCGAAAGTCATGCTCCTTGGGCTTGCGGGCGACGACATCGCGGATGAGCTGGGCTAGCTCGGCATCGCTACATCCAGCCCGCAGGGGGGTGCGCAGGTCAAACTCCAAAAAGGAACCCAGGCAGGGGCGCAGCTTGCCATCACTGGTGAGGCGGAGTTTGTCGCAGCTTTCGCAGAAGTGCAGGTTGGTGATGGCACCGATGAAGCCGATTTTTTGCCCTGTCGCGGGCACTTGCCAGTAGGCAGCGGGTCCATTCGTGCGAAAGTCGGGCAGAGGGATCAGCGGGCCCGTGTGCTGCTCGATCATGAGGCGAGCGGCCTCGGTGGAGAGGAAGTTGCGCTCATCGAGCACCTCCCGAGTGCTGACAGGCATGAGCTCGATGAAGCGGAGCAACGCGCGCTTTTCTGCGGCAAAGCGGAGCAGCGGCATGAATTCACGCTCGGTCTGGTTTTTCATGAGCACGCAGTTCAGCCGTAGGTTTTGAAAACCTGCCTCAAGGGCGGCATCGATGCCCTCCAGCACTTTGGGCAGCAAGTCACGGCTGGTGGTGCGGTGATAGGAGGCGCGGTCGAGCGAGTCTAGGGAGATGTTCATGCTGCGCACCCCTGCCTGGTAGAGGCGCGCGGCCTGGGTCATGCCCTGTTCTTCACGGCTCAAGAGCGTGCCATTGGTGGAGATGCCGAGCTGGCGGATGCCAGGGAGCACGGCGATCTGGGCGCAGAAATCCGCCACGCCAGGGCGGGTCAGCGGCTCACCGCCGGTCACGCGCACTTTTTGGATGCCTAGGCTGGCCCCCACGCGGAGCACGCGCAACATTTCCTCGTAGCTGAGCACCTCTTCCTTGGGGAACCAGGCCTGTTCCTCCTCCGGCATGCAGTAGCGGCAGCGCTCGTTGCACCGGTCAGTGACGGAAACGCGCAGGTAAGAGATGCGATGGCCGAAGGCGTCTTCCACGAGGTGGGGGGAGAACGAGGGAGGGGAGCTCAGTCGAGAACGGGCCCTTTCACCGCCCAGCGGCGGGTGACAAAGCCGGTGGCCGATTTTTCCTTCCACAGGGCAAAATGTGGCGTGCGCGTGTGCGCCTCCAGCGCTGCCTGGTCCACATATTGCTCGCTGAGGGCAAAGAGGTTGGGCTGATCTGCTTGGCGGTTGACTTCAAAGCGGGTGCAGCCGGGTTCTTTGACGGATTCAGCCGCGTTATACCGGATCACTTCGAGGAATTCATCCACGCGCGCCGGGTCGATCTCTAAAATGACGATGACATTGACCATGGCAGACACAAAGCCGATGCGCGCCCTAGGCGCAAGAGGGGGAAGCGGTTCTTTCCTAGCCTCGGTTTGTAGAAAATGCGGCGCGCTTGCGTTTGCGGCCAGCCACTTTAAGCAGGGCGTTTTGCATGGAGAAAGCTGCCATCATCGACGCATTCATCCGCCTCCTGGGCTCTGAGCTGCAATGCCTGACCCGTGCTGCGCAGGATGCCTTTGCCGCTGCCACGGATCCAGATAGCCGCGCCGAAAATAAGTATGACACCCGCACGCTGGAGGCATCCTATGTGGCCCGCGGGCAGGCTCAGCGTGTGGCAGAGCTGCGGGAAGCGCTGAGCACTTTTGAGGCCATGTCAAAGCTGCCCTTGGCAGAGGGCCGACCTGTGGGCCAGGGCAGTCTGGTGAGCCTGGATACCGCAGAAGGGGCCATGCACTGTCTCATCGCTCCCTGTGCAGGGGGCACGGAGGTTTGTCACGATGGGGATGAGGTCTTTGTCATCACGCCCCACTCTCCGCTGGGCCAGAGGCTCATGGGCAGGCGTGTTGGGGAGCGCTTTGCTCTCCCTTCAGGCGCACTGGCACGGCTGAGCTGGCATCAGTGAGGTCGGCTAACCGGTCACTTGAAGTGCTTCGCGGCCGCTTTCAGATGGGCGGCGTGCTCTTCTAGGCGCAGCTCCACGCGCTCGCGGATGGTGCGCTCGCCGATGCCATCATGCTGGGTCGCGACGAGGGCTTTGAGCAGATCGATGAGGGAACGCACGTCCGCCATCATCACATGCTCAGGAGCGATTTGCTTGGCGGAGTCGAGGTTGTGATAGTTACCCAGAGGGATGGAGATGCCAGCGGCGCGGTAGCCGGCGGCCTGCACTGCCGTGGCCTCACAGGCACCGGCATCCAGCAGGCAGCGCTGGACGCGGATGCCCTGCTCCTTGGCCGTGGTCATCAGGACGGCGACCGCCTCACTATCAAAAACGGAGAGACGATCCCCCACACGCACGACGGGGCCGCCGCCCATGACTGCACCATTGACCGGGCGGCTGGTCTCGATGGAGAGGAAGATGTCCTTTTTCCCAAAAGGCCATTTTTGCGCGAGCTGCCAGGCACCGAGGAAGCCGACCTCTTCTGCGCGGGTAAAGACAGCATGGCAAGTCGTGCTGAGGTTCAGAGAGGCAAGCTCCCAGAAGGTGGCGATGATGACCGCGCAGCCGATGAGATCATCGCAGGCCGTGGCCTCAACTTTTTCAAAGCTAATCTGGGTGGGGAAGTTCCAGGTAGCGATGTCCCCTACCGGCTTGCTGCGCAGGCCCTGCTTCACGCCCTGCTCTACGATTTCCTCAGGCACGCCGCCAAGGAACTCCCACTCGGCCTTTTTACCCGCCTGCTTTTTCACAAAGGCAGGGTGATCCATGTGGGCACCTAGCACCCAGGTGGGGCTGCTCTTGGTTTTGCCATGCTTGTAGGTGGCCAGCAGGTTGCCAAACTTATCCCGATTCAGCTTCACATGCGGGCAGTCTTTCAGCAATGCCTCGATCTCCGCACGCACATGATATTCATGAAACGGCGCGGTGGGCTGTTTGAGAATTCGCTTGAGAATGGTCGCGAGGTTGGGCACTGCCATGACGACACCGTAACGATTTTTTCCCTCCGTCCAACTGCCAAGGTGAAGAAGCTCCGATATTTCTTTGAGACCACACTGGTGGCTGCCGCGGCCTGGCTGCTGCCCCGCCTGCCGCGTGCGCTGGTGCTGGCCTTGGCGCGTGCTGTGGGCTGGCTGGCCTGTCAGGTGGATGCGCGTGGGCGGCGCACGGCGCGGGAAAATCTGCGCGCGGCCTATCGTGGTGCATTGACGGAGAGGGAAGTGCGACGCATCACGCTGGGCTCCTACCAAAACTTTGCACGCACTTTTCTCGACCTCTTTTGGGCTCGTGCCCTGACGCAGGAAAACTGGCAGCGCCACGTCAGCATCCGCATGGATGACCCTGGCGCAGAGGCGCAGGCCAGGGCAACGGGCGCGGTGTGGGTGACACCGCATTTTGGCAATTTTGAGTTCGTCAGCCTCATCTGGGGCTTCCGTGGGGTGCCTTTTACCGTCGTGGCTCAGGATTTTAAGAACCCCGGCCTCACCGGCATCTTCCGCCGTCTCAGGGAGCACTCTGGGCACACCGTCATCTCCCAGGAACATGCCATGCTCAAGCTCATGAAGGCGCTGAAACGCCAGGGTCATGCGGGCCTGCTGACCGACCTCAATATCAAGCCCGGCAAGGCGGCCACCATCATCGACTGCTTTGGCCTCAAGACCTGCGTGCCGACGCTGCATGTGGAGCTAGCAAAGCGGCTGGGCCTTTCCATCATCACTGGCGTCTGCCAGCCCGCAGCGGATGGGCGCTATGAGGTGCAGATCTTTGAGGCCATCCGCCCCCGTGCGGATGATGACACCCAGGCCGTGGCGCAGCGCATTTGGGACCAGTTTGAGAAAGCCATCCGCGCCTACCCTGAGGGCTGGCTCTGGATGTACAAACACTGGCGCTACCGGCCCGCAGGCACCGAGCCAGGGCAGTATCCAGCCTATGCCAATCCGTACCCCGCCTTCCAGACCTTGCTGGAGAGCCTCACTGCACGTCCAGCTCAGGCTTGAAATCAGCCGCATGGTAGCTGCTGCGCACCAGCGGCGCGCTGGCCACATGGCGAAAGCCCTTCTTGAGCGCGATCTGCTTGTAGTTCTCAAACGTGTCCGGGTGGATGTAATCGATCACCGGCAGGTGTTGGGCAGAGGGGCGCAAATACTGGCCCAGGGTCAGCACCGTCACATCATGCTCCAGCAGGTCATCCATCGCCTGAAACAGCTCCACCTCCGTCTCGCCCAGGCCCAGCATCAGGCCGCTCTTGGTGGCGCATTTGTAGCCGAGCTCACGGGCCATGGCCTT
>JAIWOJ010000085.1 GCA_020216965.1 Prosthecobacter sp. | reverse complement strand
GTGTGATGAGCGCCTTTGGCACCTGGCCGGACTTCACGGCATCCAGCAGGGCATGGGCAAAGGCAGGGCGTGAGACCAGCGTGGCCACAGTGGCCGCCTGCTGCTCCTCGCTGCGACCGGGCCAGGGATTCAGCAGGGCTTTCGGGATGTTCGGGTCATCGTAAGCCGCGAGCGCACTGCGGGCTGCGGTGCCGAGCACTTTGTCATTGATGAGCCCGCGCACGACCTTGAACAGCTCCGGGCTGGTGCTGCGCGTGAGGCTGGTAAAGGCATTCCGCCGCGCGTTGGCGTCGCCTACCGTGTCTTTGACGAGGGTGATCAGCTCCTCCACCGCGCGTCCGCTGCCAAAGACGAGGGAGAGCTGATTGATGTAGGCTAACTCGCCAGAGTTGGGGTTTGCGGTGTTGGCGGGGCTGCCCTCCTTGCTCTGGCGAGCAAGCCTACTGAACTCCTCCCAGCCCTTCGGCTTCGGGGCCTTGCTGAGGCCATCGAGACCTGCGGCCATGCCAGCGAGCAGATCGGCGCGCACGTTCGCATCCTTCGCCATCAGCGCCACGAGCGCATCGACGGCGGCGGGCTGCTTCTCGATGTCCTCGGCGATGCGACGGGCGACAAGTCGGCGCACGGTGGGAATCTTCGCGCTGGCGATGAACTCCACGCCCTTCATCGGGTCCGCCGCGACGGCGGGCTCGATCCCATACCAGATCATGAGCGGCTGCTGCCGGTCATTCGCATCGTCCTCACGCTGAGCAAGCGCTGTGGCGATGGGCCAGCGGGCTTCGAGGGGCAGGCGCTGCAGGGAAGAAGCCAGATGCAGGCGCTTCAGCCCATCCGAAAGGTCCGCCGGGTCCAACGGGTCAGCCCGATCCGTCCGGTCCACCCAGGTCATCCGCTGGTGCCAGTAGGCATCTTTTTTGCCTCGTTCACCCCCATACACGATCTTGTAAATCCGCCCGCTGGTCCGATGCACGCCGTCGTTGTCGTGGCATTCGCCGGTGTCGCTCCAGTCGGCGACGAAGACGTTGCCGTCGGGGCCGGTGAGGAGGTCGATGCCGCGGAACCAGGTGTCCTTGGCCTGCATGAAGTCGGGCGCGTGTTTGCCGGTGTAGCCGCAGCCTTCGCGAACGAGGCGGTCCATGTTGATGCGGTTGCCGTGCAGGTTGCAGGTGAGCATCGCGCCGTGGTATTCCTTCGGCCAGGTGCCCCCCTGATAGATCAACATGCCGACGTGGGCATGACCGCCGCCGAGTTCTTTGGTCTTGCCGCTGATGCCGTTGCGGATGTCGCTCCATTTTTCTGCGCCTGTGTCCCAGTGGAAATGGTCGGCGGTCTGCTCAATGACCTCATACACATGCGGGTTCAGGTGGGTGCCGAACATGCGGCGGTAGTAGGCACCGGGGATGACGTGCCAGAGATGGCCGATGACGGTGTTGATCATGAACAGCTCGCCCTCCGCATTCCAATCATGGCCCCAGGAGTTCGTGCCGCCGTGCGCCACCGTCTCCAGCACCTTGCGCGTGGGGTGGTAGCGCCAGATGGCGCAGTTCATGCGCACGCGTTTGTCCGCAGGCGTGCCTGGCGCACCGACGGCGGAGGTATCCGTGATGCCGTGGCGACCATACAGCCAGCCGTCAGGGCCCCAGCGCAGGCCGTTGACGATGTTGTGGCCGATGGTCTTCGTATTAAAACCATCCAGCAGCACCTCGGGGGCACCGTCCGGCACATCGTCGCCGTTTTTGTCCGCGATGAAGCTGAGCGTGCCGTCATGCAAAATCCACACGCCGCCATAGCCGATCTCCACGCTGGTCAGGTAGGTGCCCTGCTCCCAGAAGACCTTGCGCTCGTCGTGCCTGCCATCGCCGTCCTTGTCCTCCAAGATGATGAGGCGGTCGCGCAGCTTCGTGTCCCAGCGCGCGGGATTTTCCGCATAGGTGTAGTTTTCCGCCACCCAGAGCCTACCTTTGGCATCCCAGGCCATGGCGATGGGCTGCTGCACGTCTGGCTCAGCGGCGAAAACGATGCATTTGAAGCCAGGCGGGAGCTGCATGGTGGCTGCAGCCTCCTCCGCCGGCATGGGTGAGCCTTTTTCGGTGTTGAAAGGGGTGGGAAAAGGCTCGGCGGCAAAGATGCTGCCATTCAAGAGCAAAGCGGCAAGGCGGATGCGTGCAGATCGGTCCATGTGCGTGAAAAAAGACGAAAGTCCGCCAGGACAAACGCTGCACGGGCAGAAAAAAATCTTCCATCGCAAGCACCCTTCCAAGGAGAGGCGCTTTGCAAGCGCCGGAGCGGTTGGAAACCGCCCTTCCTTGGTGTTGGGGGCGGTAGGAAACCGCCCTTCCAAGGAGTGGCGCTTTGCAAGCGCCTGGGCGGTTAGAAACCGCCCTTCCTTGGTGTTGGGGGCGTTTGCTAGCCGCTCTTCCTTGATCAATAACGGTAGTGATCCGTCTTGTAGGGGCCTTCGACGGGCACGCCGATGTAGTCGGCCTGGTCCTTGGTGAGGACGGTGAGCTTGGCACCGATCTTGGCAAGGTGCAGGCGGGCGACTTCTTCGTCGAGCTTCTTGGGCAGGACGGTCACGCCAATCGGGCGGGTGTCTTTGGTGGCCCAGAGCTCGATCTGCGCGAGGCACTGGTTGGTGAAGCTATTGCTCATCACAAAGCTCGGGTGACCGGTGGCGCAGCCCAGGTTCACGAGGCGGCCTTCAGCGAGCATGAAGATGCTGTTACCAGCCGGGAAGGTGTATTTATCCACCTGCGGCTTGATGTTGAGGCGCGTCACGTCCGTGCGGGCGTTGAGCTTGTCCACCTGGATCTCGTTGTCGAAGTGGCCGATGTTGCAGACGATGGCCTGGTCCTTCATCTTCTCCATGTGCTCCAGGCGGATGATGTCCTTGTTGCCCGTGGTGGTGACGTAGATGTCGCCCCAGCCGAGGGTGTCTTCGATCGTGAGCACGCGGTAGCCTTCCATGGCTGCCTGGAGGGCGCACACGGGGTCGATTTCAGTCACCACGACCTGGGCACCCATGCCGCGCAGGGCGGCGGCGCAGCCTTTGCCGACATCGCCATAGCCGCAGACGACGCCGACCTTGCCAGCGATCATCACGTCGGTGGCACGCTTGATGCCGTCGAGGAGGGATTCGCGGCAGCCGTAGAGGTTGTCGAACTTGGACTTCGTGACGCTGTCGTTCACGTTGATGGCGGGGAAGAGCAGCTTACCAGCCTTCGCCATTTCATAGAGGCGATGCACGCCGGTGGTAGTCTCCTCGGAGACGCCCTTCAGGTCCTTCACGATCTCGTGGAAGATGCCGGGCTGCTTCTTGGCGATGTCTTTGAGGAGGTCCTTGATGACCTTCACCTCATGGTTGTCGGAGGGCGTGTTCACCCAGTCGTCGCCATTTTCCATCTCGTAGCCCTTGTGGATGAGGAGGGTCACGTCGCCACCGTCGTCCACAATGAGCTGCGGGCCTTTGTTGCCGGGGAACATGATGGCCTGCCAGGTGCACCACCAGTATTCTTCCAGCGTTTCGCCCTTCCAGGCGAAGACGGGCGTGCCGGTGGCAGCGATGGCGGCGGCGGCGTGGTCCTGGGTGGAGAAGATATTGCAGGAGGCCCAGCGCACATCGGCACCGAGTTCCTTCAGCGTCTCAATGAGCACGCCGGTCTGGATGGTCATGTGCAGGGAGCCGGTGACGCGCACGCCAGCGAGGGGCTTTTGGGGGCCGTATTTCTCACGGGTGGCCATGAGGCCGGGCATTTCGCTCTCGGCGATGGTGAGTTCTTTGCGGCCGAAGTCCGCGAGGGCGATGTCTTTGACTTTATAGTCGGGCATGGAGGGGGTGTGGGTTCAGGTTTGGGGGCTGAAACGGTTCAAATCAACGTATCAGGATGCGTTGATATGTCCAGGAGAAGGCAGGGGAAGTCAAACGCGGATTTTTGACGCAAGCGTCAGGCACCGTGGCCCATGCCTGGCTGCCAGGGGGGAAGCCAGGGCACAAAAATGGGCAGGGTCAGCGGTGGAAATGTGCGCGCAGGATGCGTTTATGTCCTCATGCATCCTCCGCTCGCCCTCTCCACCCTCGCTCATCCGTCCAGAGTTCGTTTCGCCATCAGCCGCTGCGGGGCGCTCCTGCTGGCTCTTTTTGCTGCGGGTGTTTCGGCGGCAGACTGGGCTCAGTTTCGCGGCCCGCAGGGGTCAGCAGTCTCGCCCGAAAGCATCGCCCCAGGGCCGCAGGTGGCAGTGGCCTGGGAGGTCGAACTGCCAGGGCGCGGGCTCAGCAGCCCGATCGTGGTGGGGGACAAAGTGTTTGTCACCTGCTCCAGCGGTCCTGATCAGGCAAACCTGCACGTGTTCTGCTTCCGTGCAGCGGATGGCAAAAAGCTCTGGGAACGGGTGATGAAGGCCACGGGACGCACGATGGCGCACAACAAGACCAGCGTGGCTGCGCCCACGCCATGCAGTGATGGAGAGCGGGTGTTTGCGCTCTATTCATCGAACGACCTTTTTGCTTTTGACCTCGTCGGCAATCTGCTCTGGCTGCGCGGGCTGACTTATGACTATGCGAATGCCAGCAACAGCCTGGGCATGTCCTCCTCCCCAGTGGTCATCGGTGATACCTTGGTGGTGCAGGCGGAAAATGACAGTGAGTCGCTGGCCGTAGGCATCAATGTGACAACGGGCAAGAATCGCTGGAAAAAAGAGCGCCCCAAAGCAGCGAACTGGACGAGCGCGGTCGTCTTCAAAGGCGCAGTGGCCCTCCAGTCTAGCAAAGGGCTGACCGGTGTGAATCCGAGCACCGGGGAGATCGTGTGGGATTACACCGACGGTGCCGCCACGATCCCAAGCTCTGCCGTGACCCAGGATGCCATCTATGTGCCCTCCAATGGCGTCACGGCGCTGGTGCCCGAAAAGGGGGCCGTCTCCCAGCTCTGGCGTGCGAGTGGGCTGAAACCAGGCACCGGCAGCCCGCTGGTTTTGGGCGATTCCATTTATGTGCTGAACGGTGCCGGGGTGCTCGTCAAAGGCAGCCTCTCGAATGGAGATGAAGCCTGGAAACTCCGGCTCAAAGGGCCCTTCAGCGGCTCACCCGTGGCCGCAGGGAAATACATCTACATCGCCAGCGAACGCGGCGATTTCCAAGTGGTGGATACCACGGCTGAAGAAGGCGCAGTGGTGCATACCGTGGAGCTCAAGGACACCATCCTCTGCACCCCGGCCATCAGCAGCGGTGCCGTTTATGTGCGCAGTGACAAAAAGCTGTGGAAGCTACAGTGAACGTCAGCAGAGGCCACGCGCGCGGAGCGCCTCTAGCGTCCATTCGTATTCTTTGATCAACTGCTCCACCACGTCCCCAGCGTGCAACTCAGGCGGCAGCACCTCCCAGGTGTAGGTCTCCATCTCGATATGCTGGCACTTGCCGGGATTTTCCGCCAGCCAATCCATGGCCCCCAGCAAGTGATCCTGGGTGCTGAGAAAGCCGTCCCAGGGCGGCGCGTGCAGCGGGATGTGGAAATGCACGCGCCACTCCTCACCCCAGGCTTCCGCTGGCGTGGTAGCGGCAAAGTGCAGTGCATCGGGCAGATCCTTAAATCGGCGCAGCGGCTGGCTTTCGCCAAAACTGGCAATGACCTGATGAAAGTACACCGGTTCATCAAAGGCGCGCAGCCTAGCGACCATCTCCTGGGTCGGCTTTAGCCTCAGGGCGGAGCTAAAGTGCAGCTTGCTGAGGCGAATGCCCGCCTCACTCAGTCGCGTCAGCGAACGCCGAGCTTCCTCGTACTCGATCGCGAGGTGGCAGGTATCGTAATTCAGGCCGATGAAACGGAAGAAATCCTTGTCTGTTGGGTTCCGGTCAAAGTAATGCGCGAAGAATTTCAGGGACTCTCCAGTGGTCTCAAAAAGGCCCAGAGGCTCAGGCTCAAAGCCCAGATGCAGGTCGTGACCCGAGCTTTCAGCGACCTTTTCAACGTGCTCGCGGCAGAGACGCACATTGCGAAAAATGGCCTCCATCTCTTCCGCACCGATGGAGAAAGTTTTGTGAGATCCTGGGAGCGTGCTGACACTACCGCCCACACCTGGCGGCAGCAGTTTTGCCAGCAAATCAAAAAGCAGGCGGGTGTAATCTAGCCGGGCGGCAGAGGTCCAGTCTGGCAAAAAAACCTGCTCCTTCACCCGCGTGCCATGGAAAGAGCCGTAGGGAAAGCCATTGATGGTGAAAACGTAGCATCCCTCAGCCTCCAGCCAGCGCTGAAACTCCAGCAGCCGGTCTGGCTGGCTAAGCTCCGCGGCGGCTTGTGCGCCCAGCCGCAGGCCGATGCCATAGGGATGGCTGGGCGTGACGCGCCTTTTCACCCGCAGTGTATGCTCCCGCAGTGCGCGCCAAGTTTCTTCCCAGGTTTCACCCCGATGGATATTGGTGCAGTAGCCGAGATGGATGCCGTGTTTGAGCTGCATGGTCGTGGAGGGCACGCACCAAAACCCTGAAGGGCTGGCAGTGGAAGTGCTTTTTCACGCAGGCTGCTGGCACCTTTGTTGTCAGTCTGCCCCTGCGCGCGCCGTTTTCTGCCTGATGTGTTTTCCCTGGATTCATCGTTGCCTCATGGGTGCCCTCGCCCTCTGCCTGCTGACCAGCCTACCGCTGCAGGCTCGGGATGGCAGGGGCAGGCTGGTGATCGCTGGTGGAGCGATCACGAGCGCCAAAGAGGCCGTCTGGCAGATCATGCTGCGTGAGCGGCTGCCTGGCAGACCCCTCGGCATCATCTCCACCGCCAGCAAGGATCCGGCAGCCTCCGGCGTGCCCCTCGCCGATAGCCTGAATGCAGAGCACGGGCCTGGCACGGCGATCTTTATCCCACTCTCCGCCCAGGAAAAAAACGCAGACCATCCTGCCATCCTGGCGCAGATCAAAGGCTGCGGCGGCTTTTACTTCACCGGCGGCAGCCAGAGCCTCACCACCCGCACACTGCTGCGCGCAGACCGCACAGATAGCCCGGCGCTAGCAGCCATCCGTGAGGTGCACAGAGCGGGCGGCGTCATCGGCGGCAGCAGTGCCGGGGCCGCCATCATGAGTGATCCGATGATTACCGGCGGCACGAGCCAAAACGCGCTCACCTACGGTGCCACGCCAGAGGACATGCCGGATGGCAGCCCCAGAGGCGTAGGCTTTGCGCCAGGGCTGGGATTTTCACCCGGCATCCTCTACTGCCAGCATCACCTTGAGCGCGGGCGCCTCGGCAGATTGCTCGCCGCTCTCGCCAGCCCGGCCGTGGGCCTGCGCAACGGCTTTGGCATCAGCGAGGACACGGCGCTGCTCGTGGACTTGGAGGCTGAAGAGGCCAGCGTCATCGGCGCGCGAGATGTCCTTTATCTGCGCTCAAACGGCGCACTCCGTGAGAAAAATGGCACCATCTCAGGCTTCCACCTCGCCTACTTGACGCCGGGCGACCGCGTGCTGCTCAGCAGCGGCCAAGTGCTGCCCGCCAGGGACAAGCAGCCGCTGCCAGGCCAGGCACCGGCGCAGGTCATGGAAATCCCCGATGCCTGGGGAAAGTCCGCCATGCGCTCTCTTTTCCACAGCCTGGCACAGGCGCTTCCAGGAGCAAAGGCGCTGGCTCATGACCCTGCTTTTGACATCGTCTTTCAGCGCCAAGCAGACTCCAAAGCATGGGTGACGGCGGAGGGTGCCCCCCCACGCTACACCCTCGACGGCATCCGTCTGGAGGTGCAGCCAAGA
>JAIWOJ010000084.1 GCA_020216965.1 Prosthecobacter sp. | reverse complement strand
CGATCCCGAGTAACCCTGATCTTCAAAAGTTTTGCGATGATCTTACTCAATGGGCAGATGCTACAGGTGCGCAAAACGATGTTCTGCCAACATTGAAAGAATCTTTACTGATCTCTTACCGCGAAGCCTCACACAGCAATTTTCTCACCAACAGAAATCGAACAGACCGGCTGTTATTGGCAACGCGTCTTGTGGTAGTCGCGTTTCTCTTCACAGCTGCCAGCCTTCCTGCGTACATTTTTGAGAAGAGCAAACAAGACAAGGAGCCCACACTTGTGCGCATAGTTTCAGCGACCAACCCAGAACAAAAAGAACAACGTCTTAATCCCAAGAATATGAGTGCACCATCTCCATCAAACCAGCAGGCTGCAAATACGCCGACGGCTCAAACACCCCCAGCAGCGCCTCCGCCTAAACCTGTTTTTCCTCCAAATCAGTTACTAAGTGAAGGCGCGGTAAGGATGCAGACAACAAATGCACCTCCTCCAGCCAAAAAGTAAAACGATCATCCTATCAGCGCATTTAAAGACATCTGCGAGCTAGCTGTTGGTCACAACGGCTAGCTCGAATAGTTGATAGCACACATGCGCCTCCTTGCCGTCCGACTTCTGAATCTCAACTCGCTTAGCGGGCCGCATGAGGTGCGGTTTGATGAGGCAGCGCTCAGCGCGGCGGGGGTGTTTTTGATCACGGGGCCGACGGGGGCGGGGAAATCGACCTTACAAAGGATAGATTCAAGATCGGCAGCGTTAAAGAGCTTGGCAAACAGACGATCAGCACGGTAACTGTGCTCAGATCACCCCCACATGCCCGATGGATCCGAAGACCTTTTCCGAACAAATGCGTCAGGCACGCTTGAAGTCGCCCTTGCTCACACGCGAGCAGGCGCTGAAGCAATTCGCCGTGGTGGAGGCTTATTTGGCGCAACACAACTTGCGGCCGAATGCGAAGCCCTCCGGCAGTGGGCGGAGCAAGCGGGCTGCCTGAGGCCGTTTAAGGCCATCGCACGGCTGGCAGATGCGTTCGGTTACGAACATGAAGTCTGGTTTCCCGAAGAAAACGGGGCTGATGCACAAGTCATCAAAGCCACCTATGGCAACTGCTTTGGCCACCTCCCCGATGGTTCTGAGGCGACGCCTGTGGGCTATCTGGAGCGGCTGGTTCTCTGCAACCAGGTGCTAGGCGATCAAATCGCCCTTTTAGGCATCGAAGAGTGCAGGCCGGGCGTGATTCGTGTGGTCACGGCACAACCGGCCATCGAAGGACATCCAGCAGAGATGCAGGAAATCGCCAGCTTCTTCCTCGGCTCAGGTTTCGAGCGCCGTCGTTGGGGCAGAAACCTCGTTTGGTTTCGCCCTGCTGACGGCATCGTGGCCTCCGACACGCACGGAGGAAATGTGCTGCGCACCACGGACGGTGCTCTTGTGGCGATTGATGTGCCTTTGATGGTGTGGAAGGCGGGGATGAGCCCGTTGCTGCCCGCTTAGCCTTTTGCTCTCCCAATGCGCCTCCTTGCCGTCCGACTTCTGAATCTCAACTCCCTCAGCGGGCCGCATGAGGTGCGGTTTGATGAGGCACCGCTCAGCGCGGCGGGGGTGTTTTTGATCACGGGGCCGACGGGGGCGGGGAAATCGACCCTGCTGGATGCGATGACGCTGGCGCTTTACGGGCGCGCGGCGCGTTACGGGAATGAGAAGGCGGATGAGATGATGAGTCGGCACACGGGCGAATGCCTGGCGGAGGTCGATTTTGAAGCCAAAGGGGAAAAACTGCGCGCGACATGGCGAATGCGCCGCGCTCGTGGCAGGCCGGATGGCAAGCTGCAAGCCGTGGAGCGACGTTTGGCGAATGCGGTGACAGGGGAGATTCTGGCGGAGAAATCACTCGAAATGGATCGGCTGATTGAGGAGCGCACCGGGCTCGATGCGCAGCGTTTCCTGCGCTCCGTGCTGCTGGCGCAGGGGCAGTTCGCGGCCTTTTTGAAGGCGAAGCCGAACGAGCGTGCGGAACTGCTGGAGAAGATCACCGGCACCGAGATCTACCGCGATCTCTCCATCCTCGCCCACGAGACGCATCGGCAAAAGGACGAGCACGCCCGCCAGCTCAAGGCCGCGCTTGGCGCTATGACGGTGCTGGAGGATGAAGCCCGCGCGAAGATGGAGGCCGATCTCACCGAGGCACGCGCCGCTGCCACGCGCTTGCAAAATGAGCACGCCGCCGCCAGCCAGCATCTCCAGGCGCAGCAGGAGCTGGCGCGCATCGACACCGAGCTTACCCAGCTCTCTGCCAGCGCGCAGCAGCTCCTGGCGGCGCAAACGGAAGCGACCGCGCAGGTTTCCCAAGCCAGAACGGCCAGCGATCGCGCGAAGCAGCAGCGCACGCAGCGCGAGCCCGTCTGGGAAAAAGCCGCTGGCATGGCCGCGCAGAGTGATCAGCTCGAAAAGCAGCTCAGTGACAGCCGCGCGACTTATCAAACCTGGGCGAAGGATCAAAAAGAGTCCGCCGCGCGTCGCGAAGCCGCCGAGAAGGCACTCACTGCGCATCGTGATGCCGCGCAGGCACTGGAAGCCTGGCTCCAGGAACACGCTGCGGATGCTAAGCTGGGCGATGAATTGCCAAAACTCCGCATCGCCGTGCGCGAGTGGCGCGTGGCGCACGAAAAGCTCGCCGAAGGCCGCAAACGCCATGCCGAGGCGCAAATGCTGAAAACGCGGCTGAGCGAATCTGAGGCGAAAGTGGCGGCTGGCACCTCAAAGGCTGCTGAAGTGCTCGCGAGAGTTGAGGCAGATCGTGCGGGTCTGGAGCAGCTTGTGAAGAAGCTCGATGCGCAGCGCGAGATCACCCGCCAGGCTGAGCTTGTGGCCGGTTTTGACGAGCATCGGCATGATTTGGAGGAAGGAAAGCCCTGCCCGCTCTGCGGAGCGACTGAGCATCCGTTTGTGAAGTCAGCGGTGAATGCCGAGAGCCAGCTCCAAGCCGCGCGGAAGCTGCTCACCGCCCTCGAAAAGCAGCATGAACAGGCCCTGCGATCTCTCTCGGCCCTGGAACGTGATTGGGTGAAGATGGAGACGGAGGTAAAAGCGGAGAAGGCGCGGGCAGAGGAGGTGCGGAAGCGTCTCACTGAAGTCGATGCGCCTGCGGATGGATTGCTGGAGCAATGGAGTGATGAGGAGGCGTGCAAACGCCAGTCTGTAGGCGCAGTCGCCAGACTGCGGCAGGATGCAGCCCAAGCCCCGCGTTCTGGCGAACGCGCCTACGAGCCTGCGGATGCGGAGAGTGAACTTGATGTGCTGGAGAAACGCGCCGCCGTTTTCGCGAGGAAACAACAGGAAGCCGCCCTGCAACAGAGTGAGAGGCAGAAGCTTGAGGGCGAACTCCAGCTCGCGCGGGCGGATGAGGCTGCGAAGACGAAGCGGGTGGAGGAACTGAAGGCAGAAGGAGTTTCGCTGCGAGCGAAGGCAGATGGCCTGAAGGCACAGTTGAGCGAGCTGCTCGGCGGCCAGACGCTGACTGAGGACCGCCAGCAGCATGAGGCCCACGTTTCAGCCGCAGAGAAGGCGCTGCGCGAGGCCGAGACGAAACTCACGAAGCTGCAAACCGACCTCGCCGCCACGCAGGCGAAGCTGGAGCAGCTCGAAGCACGTCGGAAACCCTTCGCCGCGCAACCGGTGCTGAGCGCGGAAGCTCTCGCGGAACTGGAAACGAAGGCAAAGGCGCTGCAGGAGGCGTTTGCCATGAAACGCACGGAGTTGGGCTCGCTGGAGCAGCAGCTAAGATACGATGACGAGGCGCGGAGGCGACGCGAAGCTGCTGGAGTGGAGCTCCAGGCTGCGGAGGCGGAGGCGCTGCGCTGGGGTCGGTTGCGTGAGTTGATCGGCTCCTCAGATGGGGCGAAGTTTTCCCGCTTCGCACAGACGCTCACCTTGAGGCAGTTGATCGGCTTGGCGAACGAGCATCTGAAGGTGTTGGCGGAGCGCTATCGCCTGATGCCTGCGCCGGGGGATGACCTGGATATGCGCATCGTCGATCTCTACCAAGCCAACGTGGACCGTCCGATGGAGAGCTTGTCAGGCGGTGAAAGTTTCCTTGCGAGTTTGGCGCTGGCTTTGGGCTTGAGCGAGCTGGCGAGCCGACATCACCCGATCGATTCACTTTTCATTGATGAAGGTTTTGGGACGCTGGATTCAGAGACCCTGGAGACGGCTCTAGCTGCCTTGGAAAATCTGCGCTCACGCGGAAAGACGATCGGGCTGATCTCCCATGTGGACCTTCTCAAGGAGCGGCTGACCACCCAGGTGCGCGTGATCCGGGGAGCGGGAGGCACGAGCCGGATCAAGGTGGCGGCCTGAGCCCGCGCGACCATTTATGCGATGCTTCCTACCGCAGGCCGCCAGACGCCTTCTGTCATGACGAGGCGGGGCACCACGGGGATGCCGCGCTGATTTTGCTGCATCTGGGCCGCTAACAAGTCCACGGCGGCCTCACCCAGGGATTCTGCTTGCTGATCGATGCCTGGCACCTGGGGCAGGTCAGCCCGCCACGATAGGGTCGCCAGAGCAGGGCGATCTGCTGCGGGCAGCTCCTTTAGCCAATCCAGCAGTTGATGGCCGCTGTCTATCACTACCTCTGGCTTCTCTTTTTCTAGCCAGGCAAAAAAATCCTCCCGAGACGGTGGGCGGCGCAGAGCTAGTAGCCCGCCTGGCCGTGGCAGGGGGTGATGCGCCAGGAAGCACGCTGACCACGCGCCAAACATGCGCTCATTCAGAATGCTGCTGCAGTAGAGGCCGATGCGGCGATGCCGCTCTTTTTTCAGCATCCGCAGGGCCGTCATCATGCCCAGAAAGTGGTGGTGATGCACCCGGTGCAGGGCTGGGCGGGCAAAGCCGAGCCCCACGATCACGCTCGCAAACTTCGCCCAAGCCAGGGAAACATGGCCGCGACTGCGGGAGACCAGCGGGGAGAGGATGAGGCTGCGGATGCCGCGCGCCTCCAGGATGCTGGAAAGCCGCCGCCCAGACATGCCACGCTGCCAGAGAAAAAACTCCTCCACATCATAGCCGAGCTGCACGGCCTGCCGTGCTGCCCCCTGGAGCACCTGCCGCGTCCAGGTGACACGTTCGCAGGGCTGTTCCTCCCGCTCTGCCCAGATAAAGGCGATTTTTTCTGCGCTGACCTTTGCCCGGCCCTTGCGCATGTGGGTCATCAGTCGGCTGATCTCAGGGTCGGGGCGGTAACCGGCCTGCTGGGCCGCGTGTAGCACACGTTCCCGCACTTCTGCCCCCACATGCGGTGCCCCACGCAGCGCGCGGGAGACGGTCATCTTTGAGATGCCGAGCTGGCGGGCGATGTCACTCAGTGTCGGGCGCATGGCAGGCCATCCTGACGCAGCCAGAGCAGACTTCCAGCCGGAACCCGGATTCTGATGTTCGCCGGGAGGTGAAGGTGCCTTTGGGGGTGAATTTTGGCATTTCAGGGGATGCTGCCCACCCGCGCAGGGCAAATCAGCGCGCGGCGTTTTGCTGGATTGACCTTTGCAGGCTGCCCTCCCTATCCTGCGGGATCCAACCCTCGAATTCTCCTCCATGCCTAGCCGCCGCTCCATCCTTGCCAGCCTCGCCTCCACTGCTGCCGCGTCCACATTTGCCCGCGACTGGTCCGGCCAGACGCCTGAGCGCTACCCCGATCCCGATGTCATCGCGCTGGATCCCGCTTTCGAGAAGCTCATCCAGGGGAACTCGCCCATCCGCCGCCTGCACACCGGCATGTTGTGGGCGGAAGGCCCGGCCTGGAATGGCAGCGGCAGCTACCTCGTGTGGAGCGACATTCCGAACAACGCCCAAATGCGTTACCTGCCAGAAGACGGCCACGTCTCCGTCATGCGCAACAACGCCAACAACAGCAATGGCAACACCTTTGACTGGCAAGGCCGGCAGATCAGCTTTGAGCACGCCACCCGCCGCGTCGTCCGCTACGAGCTGGATGGCAAAGTCACCGTGCTGGCGGACAGCTTCGACGGCAAGCCGCTCAACGCCCCCAACGACGGCGCGGCGCATCCCGACGGCGGTATTTGGTTCACCGACCCCGGCTACGGCAGCATGATGGACTACGAGGGCAACAAAGGCGAGCTGATGCTCAAAGAAGCCGTCTATCGCATCGACCCCGGCGGCAAAATAGAAAAGGTCACCGACGAACTCGCCAAGCCCAACGGCCTCTGCTTTTCCCCCGACTACAGGAAGCTCTACGTGGTGGACACCGGCGCGCCGAAAAACATCCTCGTCTTCGATGTCGTGGACGGCGTGAAGCTCGGCAAAAGCAAAGTCTTCGCCGTGAACAAAGGCGTGCTGGCGGACAAGTACCATATTCGCATGGTTGATGAAGAGGGCAAAAGCAGGCCGAAGCACATGCGTCCCGGACAGCGTCGGGACATGTCCTTGAAGCCCAAACCCATGGAAACAGAGGATCTCAGCCAGTGCAAAGGCGGCTCCGACGGCGTCCGCTGTGATGTGGACGGCAACGTCTGGGCCAGCGCGGGCTGGGTGGGCGATGGCTTCGATGGCGTGCACGTCTTCAACCCCGAAGGCAAACTCATCGGCTTTATCAAACTCCCTGAGACCACCAGCAACCTCTGCTTTGGCGGACCGAAGCGGAACCGCCTCTTCATCACCGCCAGCCAGAGCCTCTACTCCCTGTGGGTGAACACGCGCGGCGCGCACTTTTGCTGATGCGCTGGGGGCAGGTGCCTCGGTGAGTCCGCCCCTGGCACGCACAAAATGCGCGCGCGTGCATGGGCTGTCCAAAAAACAGCCCATCCTGCCTCGTATCCATCCCGCCGTCATGCATCCCATCGTCACACGCGCCATTTTCCCTAGCTTCCTGCTCGCCGCTGCATCTTCCAGCCCGGCAGCGCCGACGGCGGAGGGGCTGCGTTTTTTTGAAGCAAAAATCCGTCCACTGCTCGTGCAGAGCTGCCAGGAGTGTCATGGTGAAAAGAAGCACAAAGGCGGCCTGCGGGTGGATAACCTGCCCCACCTCCTGCATGGGGGGGAAACGGGCCCCGCCATCGTGCCGCACAAGCCAGAGGAATCCCTGCTCATCAAAGCCGTGAGCTATGCGGACAAAGACATGCAAATGCCACCGGACGGCCCACTGACAGAGGCGGAGATCACGGCGCTGAAGCAGTGGATCGCCATGGGTGCGCCCTGGCCTGAGGCAGAAACTGCCCCCGCGAAGCCCCCCCGGCGGCCTGGCGAATTGACGGCGGAGGACAGAGCCTGGTGGGCCTTTCAACCGGTGAAGCAGCCGCCGGTGCCCGCGCACCGTGCTGAGGGCCATGAGATCGATGCCTTTCTGGAGCAAAAGCGCAGCGCCGCCGGGCTGAGGGCAGCCCCCCCTGCCGCGCCGGAGGAACTGATCCGCCGCGTGTCCTTTGACCTCACGGGCCTGCCCCCCCACGCCGGAAGAGGTGCGGCAGTTTGTCCAAGACTGCGCCGCCGGGACGGACCAGGCCGAGCTGGCCTACGAGCGCCTCGTGGATCGCCTGCTGGCTTCTCCCCGCTTTGGGGAGCGCATGGCTCAGCATTGGCTGGACCTAGCACGCTATGCCGAATCTGAAGGCTACCGGCTAGATGCTTATCGCCCAAATGTCTGGCCTTACCGAGATTATGTCATCGCCTCCTTCAATGCGGACAAGCCTTACGATCAATTCGTCAGAGAACAGCTCGCCGGGGATGAGCTAGCCCCT
>JAIWOJ010000083.1 GCA_020216965.1 Prosthecobacter sp. | reverse complement strand
CGGTGTGGAAGAACTGGCCTTCGGGCTTGTCCACACGCTCGTAGGTGTGGGCACCGAAGAAGTCGCGCTGGGCCTGCAGGAGGTTGGCCGGGAGGCGCTCGGCGCGGTAACTGTCGTAGTAACCGAGGGAGGCGCTGAAGGCCGGGACGGGGATGCCGTTGAGCGTGGCGAGGGCCACGACCTCACGCCAGCTCTGCTGCGTTTTGCTGAGCACGTCTTTGAAGAACGGATCAAGCATGAGGTTCGCGAGCTGCGGGTTGGTGCGGTAGGCGTCGGTGATGCGGTTGAGGAATTTGGCGCGGATGATGCAGCCGCCGCGCCAGATGGCGGCGATGCGGCCGAGGTCGAGCCCCCAGTTCTTCTTCTCACCCATGGTTTTGATGAGATCGAGCCCCTGGGCGTAGCTGATGATCTTGGAGGCGTAGAGGGCGTCGTGAACCTTTTTGACCAGCTCTTTTTTGTCGGTGGTGATGTTCGGCACGGGGCCGGTGAGCTCTTTGCTGGCGGCGACGCGCTGCTTCTTCTGGCTGGAGAGGATGCGGGCCTCCACAGCGGCGTTGATGGTGCTGATGACGACGGCGTTTTCGGCGGCGTTGAGCAGCGTCCACTGGCCGGTGCCTTTCTGGCCGGCCTTGTCCACGATGAGCTCGACGATGGGCTTGCCGGTCTCGGGGTCTTTTTGCTCCAGAGCCTTGCCAGAGATCTGGATGAGGTAGCTGAGGAGGTCGCCCTCGTTCCACTCGTTGAAGATGGCGGCCATCTCGTCGGTGCTGAAGCCGGCGTGCTTGAAGATGTTGTAGGCTTCGCAGATGAGCTGCATATCGCCGTATTCGATGCCGTTGTGGATCATCTTCACATAGTGACCGGCACCGCCGGGACCGATGTGGATGACGCAGGGCTCGCCATCGACCTTGGCGGCGATGGATTCAAAGATGGGCTTCATCACTTCCCAGGTGCTGGCAGGACCGCCGGGCATGATGGAGGGGCCTTTGCGGGCACCTTCTTCACCGCCGGAGACGCCAGCGCCAATGAAGCGGAGGCCTTTGGAGGCCAGGTAAGCATCGCGGCGCTCGGTGGTCTGGTAGAAGCTGTTGCCGCCGTCGATGACGATGTCGTCCTTCTCCAAAAGCGGGATGAGCTGCTCAATGACGGCGTCCACGGCGTCGCGGTCGCTGTCCTTTACAGCGGTGGATTTCACCATGATGTGGATCTTGCGCGGGGTGGCGAGGGATTGGACAAAGTCCTCCAAGGTGTGGCAGCCGACGAGGGCCTTGCCGGGATGCTTGGCGATGAATTCGTCCGTTACGCTGGTGGTGCGGTTATAGACGCTGACCTGGAAGCCGCGGCTTTCGACGTTGAGAACGAGGTTTTGGCCCATCACGGCGAGGCCGATCAGACCGAAGTCACTTTTTTTGCTCATAATTTTAGGGGGCAGGAGCCATAAAGGGCCGGGGGAGGATGGCAAAGGGGAATTTGTTCATAGAAGGCATGAATGGAGGAGGATTGAGGAGGATTGAGGACTGAGAAAGGTGGGTTGACACAGCGGCATAACGCCCTGCATCTTTCTCCATGAAGCGACTGAGACTGCCTGCTTTCCTACTTTGCCTCTGGAGCCTGCCCGCCGGATTGCTGCGCGCAGAGTTGGCGACGGAGGCTGCGGTGATCGAGCTGAAACCGAGGCCCGAGGATGAGAGCGTCATGACAGAATTTGTGTTCATGAACAAAGGTACGAAGCCGGTGCGGGTGTTGACGATCGACAGCGCCTGCAGTTGCCTGAGTGCCTCCCTGGACAAGGCCGTCTATGCCCCTGGGGAGAAGGGCATAGGCAAGGCGGAGTTTAAGGTCAGCAGCTTTACCGGACGCCATGAAAAAACGGTGCATGTGCAGACCGATGATCCTGAGCAGCCAGAGTGGGTGATCCACTTTGCCCTGGAGGTGCCGGAGGTGGTGAAAATCGAGCCCAAGACGCTGCAATGGTACCTAGGAGATGCGGCAGAGGCCAAGACCACACGGGTGACGATGACGGGCACAGCCCCGATGAAGATCACCAACATCACTTCCACACGCGAGCGGGTGGAGTTTAGCTGGAAGGAGATCATACCAGGCCGGGAGTATGAAGTGACGGTGAAGCCCGTGGATACCCGCGAGGTGATGCTGGGCGAGCTGAAGATCGAGACCGACAGCACGATCCCAAAGTACCAGCGCCAGTTGGCGTTTTTCTCCATCTTTCGTAAAGAGGCAGAGAATCAGGGAGCCTCGCCACCATGAGGACGACTCTTTTTCAGGCCATCCTGTTGGTGGGGCTGGCAGCCCTGGCGGGTTTTGCCACCTTTCACCTGCATCCACGCGCGCCATCGCTCTGGGCCGTGGAGACACCGCTGGCGGCGGATGAGGTCACTGTGAAACAGGTGCAGGAGCGCTGGGGCGGGCGGGTCTTGTGGCTGGATGCGCGCCCGCGTGAGCAGTTTGAAAAAGAGCACATCCCAGATGCGCGGCTGCTGAATGAGCAGGATTTTGATGCGCTGCTGCTGGAGCTGCTGGAGGAGCTCCAACGCGCTGGCAAACCTGTGGTGATTTACTGCTCTGGGCAGCGCTGTGAAGCCAGCCGCAAGGTGCGTGAGAAGCTGCTGACGGTGGTGCCCCTGGAGGACTGCTACATCCTGCAGGGCGGCTGGCCTGCCTGGCAGCAGGCTCAAAAGCGCTAACGGTCGGCTGCGGGTTGCTTTTTCCAGGGCCGTCTGGCACATCAGCGCTATGAATGGCCCTGATGATTTCTTCGCCGCGCTGCGCAGCGCAGAGTCTCTCTTCGATGTCTTGCCGGATGTGGTGTTTTTCATCAAAGACACCGCTGGGCGCTATGTGCGGGTGAATCAGACGCTGGCAGACCGCTGTGCGGGCGGGGATAAGGCAAAGCTCATCGGCAGGACGCCGGCGGAGGTTTTCCCAGCCTCATTGGCTGCAAGCTATGCGCGGCAGGACAAGCAGGTGCTCTCCAGCGGCAGGAGTGTGGAGCACCAACTGGAGCTGCACATCTACCCTGGCCGCAAGGCCGGCTGGTGCCTCACGACCAAAAGGCCAGTGAACGATGATCGCGGGCGCATCATCGGCATCACAGGGATCTCGCGTGATCTCAATGCGCCGGGGGAAAATGCGCCTGGCTTTAGTGAGCTAGCGGCTGCCCTGCGCATGATCCAGGAACGTCATACAGAAAGCCTGCGCATTGAGGACATCGCCGCTGCCTCTGGCATGAGTGTCTATCAGCTTGAGCAACGCGTGCGGCGGCTTTTTCAGATGAGCCCGCTCCAGCTCATCCACAAACTGCGGCTGGATGAAGCCACGCGGCTGCTGCTGGAGACGGACACCAGCCTGGCAGACATCGCCATCAGCACGGGCTGGTGTGATCAGAGTGCCTTCACGCGGCATTTTAGCCGCTATGCAGGCATGGCACCGGGTAGGTTTAGGGCTCTGCACCAGCGTCGGAAGGAGCACGCTTGGCCCAGAGCCAACGCATGGCGATGACGCCCAGCCAGGGGGCCAATCCTGCAATGACCAAGCCTTGGTCATAGGACTGGTTTGTGTCAGCGATCCAGCCAAAGAGCTTGTGCAGCGGCGAGGTGACCGCCCACACCCACATGCTGAGCAGACCGGTGAGACGCCCGACGTGATGGGCAGAAAGCTCCTGCACAAAGCTGTAGTAGCAGGGGAAAAGCGCCAAAGCGCCGGCACCGATCAGCAGCAGCACCGCCAGCAGCCCCCAGCCTTTTTCCAGCGATGGAATCAGCATGCTGAGAGAGGTCAGCACGCAGGCACCGGCATAGACCCAGCGGCGGGCATCATGCGCGCTGAGGCCATTTTTCCGCACTAGCCACAGAGAAATCACGCCCGCCAGGAAGCAGCCCACATCGGTGGAGATGTAATAGGCTGACTGGAAATCCAGCGCAGCGGCCTCTGTGTAGCCGCGCCCTGTCTGCAAAAACTTCATCATCCAGACCCGATAAATGTGCCAAACTGTCTGGGTGCCTGTAATCAGCAAGGCCAGCGCCCAAAAGCTACGGCTGAGCAAGATTTCACCCAAGGGCTGCCTGGGGGTGCTTGTCGCCTGCCTCGGCGTCTCATCAAGCCCGCTGCCACGCATCATCCACAGCCACACGACGACCCACAGGAGGCCAAAGGCACCCACCACGATAAAGGCGGACCTCCAGGAGCCGAGTTCCTCCGTCATGAGGAGCTTCATCACCTGTGGGGTGATGATGGCCCCGATGCTCGCGCCGCTTTGCAGCACGCTATTGCCCATGGTGCGGTCCTTTTCATTCAGAACGGCAAAGGTGGTCTTTAGCGCACAGGGCCAGTGCCCCGCCTCAAAGAAGCCCAGCAAGGTGCGGCAGAGCAGCAGTTGCATGTAGTCTGCCGTCCAGCCGGAGATCATCCCCATCAGCGACCAGCCTGCGAGCACACAAGGGTACAGCCAGTAGATGCGGAACCGGTCTGCGAGGAAGCCGAACACCAGTGACCCCGCCGCAAAGGCCCAGCCAAAGGCGAGCTCTAGATTGCCATACTGCTGATCACTCAGGCTAAACTCTTGCGTCACACGCACCGAGGCATTCGCCAGGGTCACGCGGTCCATGTAGTTGATGGTCGTCGCCAGCAGCAGCAGGCCGGTGATCCACCATTTCCAGGATGAGGTGCGCTTCATGCGTGGTTCATCCCTCCCAGCTTGCTCCATCCCATTGCATCACCCGGCGCAGCATGGCGACGGTGCCAGCGGTGAAGGCTTGAAACAGAGCCTCGCCCTTTTCGGCACTGGCATGGGTGGGATCGCCGACGTGGCCGGGAATGCTGCGGTCGGTCATGATCCAGCCGCGTGAAGCCGGCTCAAAGGGATTGCCAAACGGCACGTCGCCGACGTTGGCGTGATTTTTGACAAGTCCAGGGTTCAGCCGCAGCACCATGGAGGTCTCCCACTCACAGGCATGTCCCATCACACGCTGCAGCAGGTCAGGATGCGCCTTGGCTGGATCAGCCACGAGGTTCCAATAAGTGGCAAAGAGCAGAAGGAGGTCGTTTCGATGGCGATGCTTTTGGCGCACCTCAAAGACGGCCTGCTTGCCGGGCACATCATTGCCACCATGGCCGTTGAGGATGAGCAGGCGCTTGAAGCCATGCGCGATGAAGTTTTCCAGCAGCCCACAGAGCATGTCCAGATAGACCCGTGGTTCTGCGGACAAGGTGCCGGGAAAGTCTAGGTGATGGTGGGAATTTCCCAGCCACTGCAGCGGGGCAAAAAGCACTTCGTTTTTCAGCTCCAGCTCTGCCCGGCGGGCGATTTCCCCCATAAGCATGGAGTCAGTAAAAACGGGCATGTGCCTGCCGTGCTGTTCCAGCGCCGCCACGGGGAAAACGACGGGGGTGTTGCGATCGAGAGCGGCCACATCGGCCCAGGTGAGTTCAGCAAGGAGCATCAGGCTCAAGGATACGCTGTCAGGCGCTGTTTTCTAAGTCCTAGCTGGAAACGTGAACGTGTTCTGGTGGTCGATGGGCGGAGTTCCACACCGAGGCGTGAACCCTGCCCAGGGCAGAAGGCAAGATTACTCGACGGCAGGCAGAGCATTCGCTTCCTTGCGCTGCTTGTTGAAGCGAATGTCTTCGGCTTTTTCGATAAACACGGTGTCCTCGCAGATGTTTTTGGCGTGGTCGCCCACACGCTCGAGGAAGCGGGCCACAAAGATGAGATGCAGGTAGGCTTCTAGCGGAGCGTGGCGGGCCTCCATGATCTGGAGCAGGGCGGCGTCTAGGGACTTTTCTGCGGCGTCTAATTCCTTATCTAGCAAGCGCGCGGCCGCGGCAGCCTCAGGGTCGGCCTTGGTGAAGGCATCCAGGCTGGCGGCCAGATTGCGCACGCAGAGCTGGTACACTGGCTCGATGAGCTTCACCTCGGCGATCTCAGGCAGGTTGTTGATGTGGCGGGCACGTTTGGCGATGCTGCTGGCCTGGTCGGCAATGCGCTCCAGATTGTTCGCCACGCGGATGGTGCCCATGACTTGGCGGAGGTCGTGCGCGGTAGGCTGGAATTTGAGCAAGATCTGCATCCCCAGGTGGTCGATGCTTTTTTCCAGCTCGTTCACGTCCTGGTCAGCAGCGATGGCGGCATTGCACAGATCCGTGTCGCGCTCCAGCAGGCCGCGCATGGCATCCCCAAGGTTTTTGCGCGCCATGCTGGACATGGTGAGCACCTGCTCACGCAGGCGAGTCAGGGAGTGGTTAAAGGAGCTGAGGATGTGATCGTGCATGGGAGCAACGGGCCGCCGTGGTGACTGAAAGATGGGATCAGGCGGCGCGGCGCACCTCCCAGGTATGAATGGCGGGATTGCAGATGTCCCGAACAAAAGGAGCCTCCGGAGCATCCTTGCCAAACACATAGATGCGCCTGCGCAGAGTCAGTTTTTGGATCGTGAAACCAGGATTCTGCAAGGAGCGGAAGTAACTTAAAATGGTCTCCTTTTCCAAATCCAGCGCGCCGCCTTTCATGCCGTACTCAAGGACAAAAGCGGACTCAAAGGCAGGCGTGGCGGCATCTCGCAGCGTCTGGCTGATGGGGTCCAGCAGCACCTGGCGCACAAAAGCCTCCAGCGCCGCAGCATCCCCTTCAAATTCGACGCGATAGACGGCAGTTTCGCGGAATGTCAGGTGCCTGCCCAGGGGGGCGTAGAGGAGCTTCTGGCAGTCGCTTTCCTGGTCAAACTTGCCGAGGATTTCAAAGGTTTGAGTCATGGGTGCCTCTGTGCCTAGCAAGATGTGCCGCTGCTGCAACGGAGGATTCTTGGAGCCGTGGATCTTGCGTGCGGGCGATGTCTGGGAAAGATCGAAGGCATGAGCCTATCCGCCATCGCCGCCGCCCGCCCTGAAACCGCCATCGTGCTAGGATCCGGCCTGGGGGAGGTGGCAGAGGCGCTGGGGGTGGAGGCGCAGGTACCTTATGCCGAAATCCCTGGCCTAGGGGCAGCTACCGTGCCAGGCCATGCCGGACGCCTCGTGCTGGCCCGCGTAAATGGCAGGCCCGTGTTAATCGCCCAGGGTCGTCGGCATCTCTATGAGGGGCTGACGGCGCACGAGGTCACCGCGGGCATCCGCCTGATGCATGAGCTAGGGGTGCGTCGGGTGCTGCTGACGAATGCCGCCGGGGCCATCAGCGAGCACTTTCAGATGGGTGGGTTGATGCTCATCACGGATCACCTGAACCTGCAGGGCACCACGCCCCTGCTCGGCGGCCCGCATTTTCATGACATGAGCCAGGTCTATGATGCCGATTGGCGCACAGAGCTCCTGGCCGCAGCACAGGAGCTAGGCCAAACGCTGCACCAGGGCGTCTATGCCGCGCTGCTAGGACCGCAATACGAAACCCCGGCAGAGATCCGCATGCTGCGTGTGCTGGGCGCAGATGCAGTAGGCATGTCCACCGTGCCAGAGGCCATCCAGGCCCGTGCATTAGGGATGCAGGTGGCAGGCATCTCCATGCTGACGAACTGGGCCGCCGGGCTGAAGCCGCAAACGCTGGACCACGCTGAGGTCATCGCCGTAGGCCGCGCGGCATCCCAAGACTTAGCCGCCCTGCTGCGCGCAGCACTTTGAGCGCCTCACGGCTGAAAAACGCTGCCCGGTAGAGCGAAGTACTTCGTGAGTGACAGGCGCTGCCAGGAGCACCCAATACCTGAAATTTAGTGCTTCACATGGCATTAGCACCCAAGGAGATTCATTATGAGGTAGAATGCCTAACCCGA
>JAIWOJ010000082.1 GCA_020216965.1 Prosthecobacter sp. | reverse complement strand
CAAACCGGAAATTCAAGCCTCGACTCGCCATGAACAGTAAGAGCATTTTCAAAAGCAAAACCGCCGCCGCCCAGGCCCTCACCTTCGCCGCCGCCTTCTACCCTCCAGCGACGGCCTTCGTCGCGGCGCACCCCGAGGAAACCCTCGGCCTGCTGGCCGTGGTCAACCTCGCCCTGCGCTGGCTGACCAAAGGCCGCGTGAGCCTCATCGGCTGACCCTTATACCCCACACGACCGGAGCCCCTGAGGCTCCCGCATCCACCGCGCCCCGCCTGGCACCGATGACCAGGCGGGGCTTTTTTGCGTCAATATTTACGCAAAGCGCTTGCAATCACCTGACTTATGAGTAAAAAATTACGCATGAGCAGCAAGACGAAACTCCTGAAGAAACTCAACAACATAGCCTCTGACAAGAACTGGACTCTGGCAGATGCCGAGCAGCTGCTCACCCAGCATGGATTTACCATGCGTAACACCGGCAGTTCCCATCGTGTGTGGAGTCATCCGTCCCTGGCTTCAGGCATCAGTTTGGCTGCCCACGGCAAGGACATCAAGCCTTGCTACATCAAAATCATCCGAGAAGCCCTGGCAGAAATCCAGGGCTGAATCACAAACACAAAAAAAGACAACCGACACCAACATGAAAAACATCCCCTACCAGATAGTCGTAGCATGGAGCGACGAAGATGAGGGCTATGTGGCCCGCATTCCCGCCCTGCGTTACTGCATCGCCTTCGGAGAGACGCCTGAAAAGGCGGTGAAGGAAGTGAAGAACGCCGCAGCTGAAGTGATGAAAGTCATGAAGGCCGAGGGCAAACCCTTGCCGGCCGTGGACATCACACTCGACCGCGTGAAGGCCCTTCAGCCGCTGCTGAACATGAGCGCCGTGGCCAAGGCCGCAAAGATGAGCGTGCAGACGCTTTCCACCAAACTCACACGCGGCACCGCTTTCACCGATGCTGAAGCCTCGCGAATAGGCCAAGTCCTGACCTCGCACGGAGTCCCAGCGCTCTAACCTGTTACTCCTCAATTCTTGAGCCCTGCCTTCATAAGAGGCGGGGCTTTTTGTTTACCTGCCATGCAAACGCGGAACCAACCGCACAAGAATAGTGGGGTCTGGTAGATACCGTCCACGATGAGCGCAACCAAGCGCACAAGACTGCTTCCTGTGGGAGGCTAAAGAACCTTTCCACACCGCCGCTCCCGACGACCCAGGATCTGCAATTCAACTGCGTATGAAAAAAACAAACGAACACACGGCCTTGGTTGGCTTGAGGATTCTTTTCCCTGGAGGACTCTACAAGTTCCTGAAGGGGATCGCCTTGGTCATAGCTGCATACCGTGCGCCAGAAGGAGTCATTGCCGTGGCTGCATTCCAGGGAGTCAAAGACAAGCTTTTGACATTCTGCGCCAAGCATGAGCGCCCTGCTGCCTCCTGCCCGCCCCAAGATCGACCGCCCAACGGTTGAGCAGATCCTCCGAGCCCATAAGACCAGTGCCACCGTGGCCATCATCGGGCGACGGGGCTACTACCGCGATTCGATGGGGCAACCAGGCCGGAACGACCGTGGGATCTACGACGACGCGCTGATCGTGGTCAGCCCGACCGCCTTTGTCACCTTCAACGGCAACACCGACCCCAGCGTCCACCGAAAGGCCATCGCCACCCTCAAGCCAGGCGTGTGGAGTTACAAGCTCGGCATCCACGGCCTGAGCAAACCTAAGGACCAGCAATACCGCGCCCTGGTGCAGGCGGCACCCGTCACCGTCATCCGTGACCAGGCAGGAGAGGAGACGGGCTGGTTTGGCATCAATATCCACCGTGGCGGCCGGACGACTACCAGTTCCCTCGGCTGCCAGACCATTCCGCCCGATCAATGGCCCGCCTTCATCGCGCTCGTCGAAGCCGAAATGAAGCGCCACCAGGTCAAGGAGGTGAAGTATGTCCTCGTGGACTGAACACAAAAAAGCTTCTTCGTGAGCAGCACTTTCTCGGGATGTGAAGGTGCGAGTTGCTCGCTCGTCGCAGCGATCCAGCCGGTGCCGCGCTCCACGGCAAAGGAATTCCAAGGCTCGCCGACACAGTAGCCATCAATGAGGCCCGCTTCGAGGCTGGATGCCATATGCGTTGGCGGCAGGGCGACGATGCGCACCTCCTTTTCCACATCAATGCCAGCCGCGATCAACCACTGGCGCAGCAGAAAGAAGTGCGTGGCATAGCGAGACACCATGCCAAAGGTGAACTTCCTGCTGGTGCTGCTGCGAATGAGCTTTTTTAAGCTCGTGGCATCGCGCACGCCGCGGTTCCAAAGATCGCGGCTGAGGGTTATCGCGTTGCCATGCAGATTGAAGACGAATGGGGCCACCACGCGGCATGGCGGTGTGCTGAGGCCCAGGCGCATCGCCAGAGCGAGGCCAGCGATAGCATGGGCGGCATCCACCTGGCCGTAGAGCAGCTTTTCCCGAATGGTGGCCCATCCGACCTCACAACTTAACTCGACTCGAACGCCATGTTTGCGGAACAGCTCCCGGCTCCGCGCGACGAGCAGCGGGGCACAATCGGCAAGCGGGATGAACCCGATGCGCACCGGCTGCACGACCCCACTAAGGGTGGCTTTGGAACAGGAAGCGGCGTTTGGCATGACGCTCTACCATTCAGCATCCGCAGTGCCAGCGTGCCAGATCCATGCAGAAATGAAGCGCAATGTTTTTCACATGATGTATGAATGGCATTCATGGAACAAGCTATCGATTCCCGCCAGCTCCGCGCCTTCATCTGCCTCGCCCGCAGCGGCAGCTTCACGCAAGCAGGGCGTGAGCTGCACCTCACACAGAGTGCCATTAGTCACGCCATCAAATCGCTGGAAAACGACCTCAATACTCAGCTATTCCATCGCCAGGGGAAGAGCGTGCACCTCACACACGCTGGCCGCGAGCTGCTACCACACGCCGAGAACATCCTGCAAAGCATGAGCGCAGCGAGGAGCATCCTTAGTACGCTGGATCAGACACCGCGCGGCAAGCTGCGCATCGGCTGCACCACTGCCGCAGCGCAGTTCATCCTGCCGACGGTATTTCGTGAGTTCAAAGAAAGCTTCCCGCTATATGAAATCAAAGTCGTCTGCGGTGAGACACCCGATACGATTGAGAAGCTTGAAAAAAACCAGGTGGACATTGCAGTCAGCCTTAAACCGGCAGAAACAGCCAAACTCAGTTGCCACTCTATCTTTGAGGATGAGCTAGAGTTCCTAGTCTCACCGCTACATCCGTGGGCGCAGAAGGCTCCTAAGATCAAAGAAGCCGCAAACGAAACTTTCATCGTTGCCAGCCGCAACAGCCTCAACTTCGCACTCACGCAGGATTATTTCATGAAGCAGGGGGTGCGGCTGAATAACTTCATTGAGCTCGGCAGCTCAGAGGCCATTAAAGAACTCGCCAAACTTGGCCTAGGTGTCGCGATTGCTGCACAGTGGATCGCAAGGACTGAGATTGAATCAGGGCAACTGGTATCGCTTCCTCTTCCCAAAGGGAAACTTCGACGCCGTTGGGTCGTTTCGACGCTAAAAGGTCGTCCTATGAATCTCCCCGAGCGCACTTTTATCGGTCTTTGCGAAGAGGTAGGGAAAAGAATCGAATCGCAGGAGTGAACCCGCCTTCCGATTCGTCCAGGAATGCGGACACTTTAGCCTGCCGGAACCTCAGATTATGGGAGAGCCTAGTTCACTTGCCAATTCTCTCCGCTCATTTCCCGAGCAAGAACGCGATCAAGTCACTCATCTGCTCCTTGCTAATGGCGGCTTCGAGGCCGTCGGGCATGAGGGTGCGGTCGAGGGATTTCATGTCTTTGATGGCGCTGCGGGGGAGGGATTCTTTAACACCGCCCATCATGGTGAGCACGATCGCGTCAGCGGTCTCGCTTTGGATGAGGCCGCTGAGCGTGCGGCCGTCTGTGGTCTCGATGGTGTAGGCGCTCCAGCGGGCTTCGAACATGCGATTGGGGTCGAGGATGTCGCTGAGGAGGGCTTCGGGGGGCTTCACTTTGACGTCGGAAAGCGGCGGGCCGACATCGACGCCGAGCTGGCCGTGCTTGTGGCAGGTGATGCAGAGGGTAGCGAAGAGTTGCTGGCCTTTTTTGGCGTCGCCGGGCTTTTTGGCGGCGTCAAGGTAGCTGGTGACGACCTTGGCGCGATCTGTGTTTGCCTCGCCAAAGAGTTTTTTGGCGAGTTCGGCCATCTCGCCTTTGCCACGCTGGAAGCCCCAGCGTTTTTCGATATCGACCCAGGCGGGCGGGAACTCGCCTTTGTCCATGCGCTTGAGGAGGTCAAGGGCGGTGGTGGAGTTGGCGATGAGGATGGCGACGAGCTCGCGTTTGAGCGTGGGGCCGGCCTTGGGCAGGAGTTCGTAAAGCAGGCCGGAGGTGGTGGTTGCGGGATATTTTTTCAGTAGCGCGATAGTGGCGGCGGTGATGGTGGGCGGCTGCACGCTGGTGAGCAGGTCTTTGACCATGGGCTCGACCACGGCCCATTTCCGCGAGGCGAGCAAGGGCAGCACGGCGAGGCGCTGATCGACCGGCGCGGCGGTGTCGGCGACGATGCTGTCGATCTTCGATTGCAGGGCGGCGATCTCTTTGGCGGCGTCTTCATGGCCTTTGGGCAGCTTCGCGAGGCCTTGGAGCAAGGCGGGCTTCCACCAGAGGAGTTCGCCGGGTTGTTTTTGGAGAAGCGTAAGCAGCGCGGCGATGTCAGCCGCATCGGCATCGGCGAGTGAACCGGCGGCGAAGGTGCGGATGGTGTCGCTCTTGGTACCATCAAACGTGGCGAAGTAGCTCTCGCCGAGTTGGCTGAGGATACGGCCCATGTTCTTCGCGGCAGCACTGGCGATCATTTTGGCCATCCATGGGTCTTGGCTGTGCTTCGTGAGAATGGCGGCGAGTTCCTTGGTGTCGGTGATGCTGGGGATTTTGAGGAAGAGGGCGCGTTCGGGGTGCTCGGGCAGTGTATTTCCGGGCTTTAGCCCGTCTGTGCTGGCGATTGATTTGGCAGGCTGAAGCCCGAGACTACTCTTCGGCACCACACGCCAGATGCGGCCGTGGTTTTCGCCCTGGCGCATGTCGTGGGTTTTGACGAACTCCTCGGGAAAGAAGCGGGCGTGGTCGATCCAGCGGCGGTAGATGTCGCAGATGTAGATGGCTCCGTCGGGGCCGGTGGTGAAGTTCACTGGGCGGCACCATTCGTCGCTGCTGCGGAAGAACTCGGTGCGGTCACCGACGCGGGTGGCTTTGAGGGAAGCGCCGTTGGGCTCGATCTTGTAGCGGGTGATGAGTTGGCCGGTGGGATCGGGGACAAAGACGTTGTTGCGCAGCTCGGGCATGAGGCTGCCGCGATAGACACCAAGGCCGCTGCACGCGGTGTTGGTGCCCGCATGGGCATCGGCGGTGGTGTGCGTGATTTGCAGCGGATAGACGCGGGTTTCCGCGCCAGCCGGGGCGATGTCTTCATAATTCTGAGTGATGCCGGCATGTGGGTTCCTGCTCATGGCCTCCCAGGGCATGACGGTGAACATGATGGGATTGCGGTTGGAGCAGTAGAAATGATGGCCGTAGTCGTCGAATGCGCCGCCGTATTGGCCCTTGCCGCCGGTGGGGGTGATCTCGCCGGTCTTGGGGTTCCATTTGAAATTGGAACCTGGGACGCCAACGACCTTCGTGGGCGCATCGGCGGGATAGATCTCGCGGGTGTCGAGGCCGTTGTTGAAATGCACGCAGCCATCGGGTCCCCAGCGTGGGGCACTGACCTGGAGCTGGCTATGCCTCGGATTGAAGCCGCGGATGAGGGGTTTGATGAGGTCGGCCTTGTTGTCGCCGTCGGTGTCTTTGAGGAAGAGGATCTGGCTGCGCGTGGTGGCGATGAGGCCGCCGTCGTAGGGGAGGAGGCCCTGCACGTTGTCCATCTGGTCGGCAAAGGTCACGGCTTTGTCCATGCGGCCATCGCCATCCTCATCGGTGAGGAGCTGGATGCGGGAGAGCCAGGGATCGCCAGGATTCGGCGGGCCGAGCGGGTAGTCGCGCATGTCGGCGACGAAGAGGCGGCCTTTTTCATCCCAGGTGCATTCTACGGGATCAAGCACGAGCGGCTCGGCGGCGACGAGCTGGACTTCATAAGGTCCGTCGAGCTGAATACGCTTCCGGCTTTCCTCGGGTGAGAGCGGTTTGTCCTGACCGTCTCGCACCGCGCCGATGTCGCTGCCGCCGCTGGCCTGAATGGCAGACCATTTTTCTTTGAATTCGCCGAGAGGATACAGCTCATAGCGGCGCACGATCATCTCCGCGCCCTCGGTCTGCAGCAGCACCTTGCCCTCGCTGGGTTTGCAATCGAAGGCCTCATTCACCAGCGCCCCATTGACGAAGTATTGCAGCGTGTCGCCCTTGGCGATGACTTCGAGGCGGTTCCACTCGCCAGGCGGGCTTTCGACATCGTTTTTACCGCGGAAACCCACGGTGTCCGTCCAATCCTCATCCCGGCCTTTCCAGTTGATGCGGCCTTTGGTCACAGTCTGGCGTGGCTCGCCCTTCTTCCAAATTTTCTCCTTGTCGCGGTCGAGCGTGAACTCGGCAGAGAGAGATGTCGTGAGCTCAGGGGTGGGGGAGAGCACGAGGATATCGCCCACACCACCCTCAATGATCTGCGCCTCGATGCTGGCCATCCAGGTATCGCCGTAGGCACCGTGCGGGCCGTAGGCGTGGAGGAGGATGCCGTTGTCCTTGGCCTTCTTTTCACGGGCCCCCCAGGTCTTCGTGCCCCATTTGAATTCGATGACAAGGTGGTAATCGCGGTAGTTTTCCTTGGTGGCGACGTAGCCGTAGCCGCGACCGCTGACCACGAGCGTGCCGTCTGGGGCAAAGGTCCAGATGTCCTTAGGGTCGTCATGGAAGTCCATCTTGGGGTTCACATGGTATTCCACCGCTCCGGATTGGATGACTTCGAGGAGGTCGAGCTTCTTCGTGACCGGCTGGGCGGATAGGATGGATGCGACGGATAGGGCCGAGAGGACAGATGAGAGGAGGCGCATGATGGGGATACGGGGCGGCTTTGTAGAGGATTACGGGGTGTGGGGGCTGGTGCCTCATGCCTTGGGGGCGAGTTTTGGTGCTTTGGTGATGGCGGCTGGCTGCCAGAATAGTCCAAAGGCATAGCAGACTGTCGTCGTGGCATTGGCGCGTAGTCTGGCGCATTGCGTTTTATGCAGACCCGAGTCTTTGTTTTCTATACGATCAGCAGCAGCGCCATGCTGCTGGCAGAGCCGGTGCATTTCAGCCGCGAAATCTTGCCGATCCTTTCAGAGAACTGCCTGAGCTGCCACGGCCAGGATGATGCGCATCGGAAAGCGGACCTGCGGCTAGACACGCGTGAAGGAGCGCTGGCCGTGATGCAGCCGGGGAAGCCAGAGCTCAGCGAGCTGATCGCCCGCATCAAGACGCAGGACGCCGATGAGGTCATGCCACCGCCGAAGTCCCATAAACCACCGCTGACGCGAGAGCAGGTGGCACTGCTGGAGCGCTGGGTGAAAGAGGGCGGGGTCTGGGGGAAGCATTGGTCTTTTGAGAAGCCGGTGAAAGCCCCCGTCCAAGGCCATCCTGTGGATTTTTTTATCCGCCAGCGCCTCGCCCAGGATGGCTTGGAGATGAGCCCGCGTGCTGCCCTACACACGCTGCGGCGCAGGCTCAGCTTTGATCTTACCGGGCTACCGCCTGGGGTTCAGCCAGCGCGGAGCTGGACGGAGGAAAT
>JAIWOJ010000081.1 GCA_020216965.1 Prosthecobacter sp. | reverse complement strand
TGAACAGAAGCCGCGCCAACTCCTGATGCCTCCTTTGCAGCTTTTGCAGCCTCTGGAGGTGGCTCTGGATCATGCTAGCCTGACCGGGCTGCTGCTGAAGCAAGGCCTGCGCATTGGCGACCATTTGGTCGATGGCGATTTTCAGCTCCCGGAGTTTGCGGCTTTCATCTGGGGTGATGCGGCTCTCATAGATGGTGTGGTGCAGGATATCCGTCTCACGCTCCAGGTAGGATGTGGCGTTTGGCAGTGCATTCACGCCGCCGATCAGGCCACCTGTCACCGGGTCCACCTGCGGGATGTTGGGCGTGGCACGGCCTGGCCTTTGCGGGATGACGGATTGCGGTTCAGCAGGCAGACCGCCATCACGGGCATTGATGAGCGTGGGGGTGATGAAGAGCATGAGGTTCTTGTGGTTCTTGCTCTTGCTGTCGAATTTGAAGGCTTTGCCTAGCAGTGGGATCGACTGAAGGAAGGGCACGCCGCTTTTGCCCTCACGCTCACGCGCTTCATCCAGCCCGCCGACTGCCACAGTGTAGCCAGATTCGATCTCAACCGGTGCCGAATAGACACGCGAGGAGGCCACAGGGTAGGGGTTTCCAGCGATGACTTCGGTGCCAAGGATGCTAGAGACTGTCACGGCCATGTTGAGAAGGATGCGGTTTCCATCCATGCGCTTGGGAAGGATGTTTAACACGGTGCCGATGGGGAGATAGGCGATCGACTGGGAGGTTGTGGCTCCGGCTCCAACGGTCGCTGATGACTGACCATCCAGCACAGGTTGGTTCACCACGCTGCGAATGGCGACTTCGCGGTTGTTCAGCGTGACCATGCGCGGGTAAGAGGTGGTCTGTGTCTCCTCATCACGCAGTAGAGCGCGTAGTTTCACATTGATGTCTTGCGCACTGAGGATGCCCAGGGCGGGCCAAGCTAGCGCGCCTCCAGCGCGGTTGAGGTTCGTGCCGGTGATGAGCTGGGTGAGGTCTGTCCGGTAGCCGCCGTTCGTGGCCTGTTGGGTAAATTTCACATCCAGTTTGCCTTTGTCATCCACGGTCACACCGTCAATTGCACGGAAGTTACCTTGTTCAAAGGTGCCACCCCAATCGATACCGAACTCGCGCTTTGGGTCTCTTGAGGTCTCAATAAATTTGACTTCAAGGGCGATGAGAGCCTGTGGCTGGTCAGCCACTTTGAGAAAGTCATCCACCCACATGTGCTGCAGCCGCGTCGCGACGACGTAAAGTGTATTGGAGTCAGATTTCCAAATCACCTTGGGCTGCCGGAAAGAACTAAGCTCGTTTGAGTTCATCGCCTTCATGGATAGGTCGGTCATCGCCCCCGCAGCTCCCGCAAGAGCTCCGCCTGCTCCTGCTGCATCCAGGCCGCTGCTGTTATCATCAGGTGGCAGCCCCAGGAGGTTGCGAATGTCACGGATGATCTCGCTGGGCTTCATGGAAAATGTTTCTTGCACTCCCTGCAGGTTCAGGCCGCTGGAAAGGCCACCGCCTCCATTCCCACCATTTCCACCGTTGCCCCCCGTGTTGCCTCCACCTCCTCCAGCGCTTCCCATCCCACCCGTGCTAATTTTCTCCACGCGCTCCAGGGCATTGTTGCGCAGTACGTAGGAGCGCCCGATCAACTCGCGGTCATCGGCTGGGCGGAAAAAGAAAATGCCGTTTTCATAGATGACGGAAAGGTTATTGGCCCGGCAGACGGTCTCAAGCACAGCAAATGGGGCTGCTTTGATGGAAAAAGTGGTCAGCTTACCCGCTTCCGGGCTATCTTGTGGCAGGGAGATGAAGGCAATGCCAGCATCTGTGGCGAGAAACCGAATCACATCACCCAGCATGGCTTGAGAAAAGTCATATTGGCTAGGAGTTGCCTGACGCAGCGGCATCGCGATGGCCTCATACTCCTCCGTGGACATGGGCAGTGTTCCCATCATCTGGGCGCGGCTGGTAGCTGGCAGCCAGATCGAAAGCAGGCCGTAGAGGAAGAAATGGCGAAGCATGAAGGAAAGGTTTGTTCTAGAAAATATAGTTTTGCCAGTCTTTAGCTCAAATGAAATTTATGGCTTTTATAGATTAAAGTTTTTGCTTTCCAAAATACTTGCCTGGAAACCATATTTATTATAGTATTTACATCATTTGGCGTCTAACGCCCCTTTTTTGGGCTTATCATTCCCCTCCTTCGTGAAGGCATCACTTCCCAAGTTCTCATCACGATCCGCAGGCTACTCACCTGTAGCAGGCTTGCGGCTTCATGTGGGTTTTTCGATCATGGAAGTCACGATGCTGATCGCTGTGCTAGGGGTCCTGGCCATGATCGCAGTCACGATGGTCGGCAAGCAACCCCAGTCGGTCAGAGAAACAAAGCTGATCTCAGACGTCGCTTCCATCAATCAAAGCATCGCCCTCTATCTAGCGGATGGGGGTGATTTGAAAACCGTAACAAGCCCCCAGGCCGTCTTGGATCGGCTCAAGCGCGCTCGCCCGCAGGCAGACTGGCAGAGGCACACTGGTGCCAGCTCAGGCAGGATGGTGGATACCAGGCTCCGCGCGCGTATGACCACCACCCCACCTCAGGGGGGCGGCCAGCGTGCACGCTGGAATGTGCAGACGCAGCGCTTTGAGCTAACCTTAAGCTCAGGCTCAGCCGTCACGGAATTTTTTCTGGATGAGGAACTCACCGCCAGTGATCCCGGCACGGACACCACACGCAAGACAAGCGTGGTCAGGTACAATGGCACACGCGGCTGGATCTGGCAGCCAAGTCAGAGCTCTGCTCTGACATACAATCAGGCTGGCAACACAAATGGCACGGGGGTGAACTCAGCGTTTGATCCAGATGAAGCAGCGCCAACGACCTCCGATTCTGGTCCCGACCCTGGGGGCGATCCAGGAGGCGGATCAGGAACTGGTGGCGGAACGACTGACCCTGGCGGACCGACACCGCCCAGTCGGCTGCCGCGCCCAGCCATCACCCCCAGCGGTGGCACCTATGCTTATGCCAGCTTTCCCACTACAGCCACCATTAGCAATGCCGGCGCGCCGGGAGGAACGGACTCGGTCTTGCAGTATCGCAAAAATGGCGGCCCATGGACTGCCTATGACGGCAGTCCTGTAGAACTACTGCCTTCGGATCTCATCGAAGCGCGGAATCTAGCGCTGAATACCACGGTTTATTCCACCAGCACCACGGCTCAGGCGAAGTTTTACCGCCTTGTGTCCAACTTCAGTGGCACTAGCAGTGGCACCTGGGGAAACGCTACCGGGGGCGCGAACTTATTAGTCGAGGTGCTCAACGGCCCGGAAACCTCGACCTTTAAGCACGGTAATACACGCTTGGACCTGGGGAATGGAGAGTTCCTAGACGCAGGCACCGAAAACGTGCTCTCCTTCACCCGTGTGCCATTTGACACGATTGTGCCCAATACCTGGTTCACCTTGGGGGACATGATGATGCTCAATGGCACGACCTTCTACGATAGTGAAGCAACCTCGGTGACACTAAGCGTGAACATCAGCATCAATGAGCCTCCTGTGAACACCGTGGTGCATATCAACCTCGGCCTCATCAGTACGGAGAACACCAGTGACCGACTCGCTAGTGCGGATATCGTGCAGTTGCTGAACCCGTCCACGGATTTCACCGTGACTATCGATGGAGTAACCTACCGGCTGGAACTGAGCTGGGCCACCCTGGACCCAGGTGCTGGCGTCGTCCAGGGCAATCAATTTTTGATCTATGAGGGCTCCACAGCCCAGGCGCAGCTACGTGCACGCTTCAAGAGCAATCTATAAACCCCAACGAACGCACAAACATGGAAGACATCCACGAACGCAGTCAACTGGGCTACCGAATGCTCCACCTCTCCAAGGATAGCGGGGTCAGTGACTTTTACATCACACCTTGGGAGCCACTGACCTACAAACGCAACGGCAAGCTCTTCTTTGACTCCTTCATTTACCAGCCTGAGCGGCCTTTAGAGTTCACGCCAGGATGCGTGGACTACGCCCTGACTCTCGGAAATCGCCGTTACCGTGTCAACCGCATGGTCACCCGTGGGCGGCCGCGCTGGGTCATGCGTCTGCTGCCAGAGAGCATTCCAGATATCAGCAAACTGATGGTACCGCCTGCTGCCATCAAGGCATTCCTGGAAGCAAAGAATGGCCTCTTTCTCGTCTGCGGTGCCACAGGTTCCGGAAAATCTACCACCATTGCCTCCATGATCCTTGAGCGTGCTAAACGCCGCCAGGAGCATGTGCTCACCTTTGAAGATCCTGTCGAGTTCGTCTATCCAGCGGGCATCCCGAGCCTCGTCTCTCAGCGCGAAATTGGCACGGATGAGTTGGACTTCAGCAAGTCGCTACGCGCGGCTCTTCGCCAAGCACCCGATGTGATCCTCGTCGGTGAGATCCGCGATGGTGAGACAGCGGAGATCGCCCTCCAGGCGGCGGAGACGGGTCACGTCGTCGTTGCAACCCTGCACACGAGTAGCGCTGCGCAGACCGTGCAGCGTTATTTGAAACTGATCCCGAGTGATCGCATGGAAAACGCCATGCTTTCCTTTGCGGATAGCTTCCGCGGCATTCTTTGCCAGCGCCTCCTCTTTGATGAAAACCGCGGTAAGCGCTTTCCCATCCATGAGCTCCTACTGCCTTATGATTCTGTTTGTGGCATGATTCGGCGTGGTGAGTTCAAAAATCTAGATCAGGAACTGGAGGCTGGCTTCACCCGTGGAATGCTCAGTTTTGAGCGCTGCTTAAACAACCGCATGGCAGATGGCTGGAAGCCTGCCCAGGCACGCAAGACAGGTTATGCCGAACATGAAGTCTATGACTACCTACAACGCGAAAACCTAACTTCCATTTATGCTGTTGGATGAAATCAAATCCGTATTGACTTTCGCGGCCTTCAAGCCCGAGCCCGATGACGCAACCGTCTCCTGGACGAAGCGTTTTGAGGGGCGTAAGACCTTGCTCATCAACGTCAGTCGCAGCCAGACCAGTTGGCGAGCCATCGACAAAAAAAACCGCCTCGAAGAAGGCGGCGTCATGGAGGGAGAGTTTGCTGACATCGCTCCCCAGAGGGCCGATGAGTGGAGACAAATGGCCGATGGAGGCTGGTGCTGTGTAAGCATCAACAACCGCTTCATCATCAGTCTTGAGAACAACATGATGCGGGGAGAGAACAGCTCCGCGCTTATGCGCACAAATCCCCGTGCGGTTCTGGGCCCTAAATTTGACCGAGGTAAACGCTACGCGCTCTGTCACCATCCAGATACCACCTCCAGTATGCTACTGGCCTGCGAGGAAAGCATGGTCAAGGTGACGGAAGATGTTCTGAAAAATATCGGGCTACGCGCTGGGCGCGTCTGCTGTGGCCTTTTCGCGCTCTTAGAGAATGCTGTTCATGAGCTTTATCTCGCGAAGCGTGGTGGTCTTGCCCCAGACGCTGCCGTCATCGCTGCCTGCGAAGGCTCCCTGGCCGTGCTACTGCAGCAGGAAGGTCAGTGGAAGGAGTTACGTTGCCGTAGTGGCATGGGCCCAGACGCAGTGGAGACCTCTCTACAGATCATCACACCTTTATTGCAAAAACTCCCCCAGGGGAGCCCTGTTCATTTCATTAGCGATGGGCAAGACCTCAAATTCCGCTCAGAGATGATGGCGCATCTGGAGCGTCTGAACGCTACCGACATGACGCAGGACGATCTTTTATGGAAAATCCTCGGCTATCACTGACCCCCAGCTTGACACCATGAGTGACTACATCTGCCACGACTTCAAGACGCCGCGTAACGATACGTCCAAGCGCCTTCCGGATACCTTCAAGGCGGTTCCTGTGCTATTTTATCTGTCCCTTGTAGCGGCAGCCTATTTTATGACAATGGATTGGCTGGCCTACAAAGCTGCGCAGCAAGAGAAGGCTCAGGCGGAGGCTAAAAAAGTAGCAATTGATGCTGCAAAAGCAAAACTGGACGAGGAGAAGGCCGGTTTGGATCAGGAAACAGCTAGAGCAGAAAACCTCGCTAAATGGATGGAGGGTGCACGAAATGTGCAGCCTATCACAGCAGCTATCGCCCGCTCGATGCCGCTAGAGGTCCGGCTTTCTGGCCTGACGCTTGAACGCAGTGCTCAGGTGCCATCAAACCTCGCTCTCTCTGTCCGCATCAACGGCGGCTCGGTTACAGAAATCGGCATGATGGAGACGGGTCTCTCTAGACTCCAATACCGATCTTTTTCCCCCCAGCAGAGTAAGGACGGTGACATTATTGAATACCGATCAACGCTCGTGCGGCAGGATCCTTAAATAGTCCTTTACGAACCCACTGACATGAATCCAAAACAGCTCGCCTGCGTGGTCCTGATGATGTGCATCGGAGCGGTCACATACTTTGGCCAGATCATGCACAATAAGGTCACTGCCATGAAAGCCTCCGCCAAGCAAGCTAGTGAAGATGCTAGAACTGCCGAGGATGCGCGTCAGGTATCGGAAATCCTTGTTACGAAAGTTAGGGCAGAGACAGAAGATCTACGTCGCTTTCTCAAAGCTTGGATGCCGTATGCAGACCGTGTCCAGACCGAGCAAGAAGTGGATAGTGCGTTTGAGCTTAGTCTGAGGGATCGTGGCATTACCCTTGTGCGTTCACGCAAAAGCGAGGTCAAAGCCCGCCGTGATGATAAATTCATGCCCAAAATCGTGCAAACTTCCATCATCGTTGAGGATGATTATGCCAAGGTCATGAATTGGCTAGGTGACATAGAAAAACGCTTACCCCTCGCTCGTGTGACGACCTGCACCGTCACGGGTGGTAGCTCCGTGCGTCAGGCAAAACTAGATGTCACCATTGAGACTCCAATCATTGATATGACCGCAGGTTCTACCTCAGGTGCGACTTCTAAGAAATAAAGAACCGCTATGAAGACCTCTTTTTCCTTTCTCATCTTAGCTCTCGTTCTGCTCCAATTATTCGATCAAGCTGCCTACGCGCAGGCCGTGCCTGATAAATCCTCTGATGGGCAATCGCCTGAGCGCGTGCAGTACACTCTCATCTTACCCGATGAGAAGACTCCAGAGACAATCCGCCCTGAGGAGAATAACCCCTTTGAGGCCATCGGAGACAAAGACACCAATGAAGGTGACACAGAAGAGAATCGCGTGCGCAGCATCCTTCAGTCAATGCCAGCGAAAGGTGGAGGATTCGGTCCGCAGGGAATGAGAGTCATGCTCGGTAGCATGAGATTGGAGGCAGGACAGGAGGTTCCTCCAGTCCTACCAGACCAGGAGGTCGTGCTCAAGGTGAAGTCCATCACACCTACCCAGATTGAACTCGTTTGGGTGGAAAAAAAGCCAACTGGATTACCGCCAAAGCCTTTTGTCATTGATGTCGATGTTTCCCCTAAAGTGCGTGTGCAGCTACCGGCTGGAACTGGAACTGCCGCCTCGGCTCCGGTCGGCCTCGTGAAAAAAGAGGGGATGTCTGCTTTTAATCGTGCTCATGAAGAAGAGACACGGCCTGTAGAAACTGCTGCGCGTGCCCTTCCTGTGGAGGACGCGCCATCAGTCAAGTCAGCACCTCCACCTGCGAATGTCCCTGAAGCATCGGTGCTGCGGATGCTCTTTGGCAATCACGCTCAGAAAAAATGAGATTCCTATCTCCAGCGAGAACAGCGGCAAGCCGCATTCGGCATGGCTTCACGGCCACAGAGCTTTTGGCTGTGCTCTCGTTGTCAGCGCTCGTGCTGGGTAGCCTGGTCGTTGGTATGGGTAGCCTAGCGCGTAGCAGACCAGCGGTGGCCTCTTTGGTCTCGGTGCCCT
>JAIWOJ010000080.1 GCA_020216965.1 Prosthecobacter sp. | reverse complement strand
TACGCTGGCATGGTGGCAAACCTGGACTGGAATGTTGGCCGCCTGCTGGACTTCCTGAATGAGCAAAAGCTGGCAAAAGACACCGTGGTCATCTTCATGAGTGACAACGGCGGCACCTATGGCGTCGATCTCCACAATGCCGGGATGCGTGGCTGCAAATGTACCGTCTGGCCTGGCGGCACACGCGCCATCTCCTTCTGGCGTTGGTCAGGCCACTGGCAGCCCCATGAGGTGCCCCAGCTCACGGCTCACCTTGATGTCTTGCCCACACTTGCCGATCTGGCAGATGTGAAAGTCCAGCCCGCCCTGGCTGCCAAGCTGGAGGGCCGCAGTCTGCGCACCTTGCTAGAGGGCGGTGAGGATGCCTGGTTCCAGGGCCGGATGGTTTTTCAGCATGTCAGCCGCTGGCCTGGCGGCACGGCCGCGGATCATCGTGAGTCCCAGGCCGCTGTTCGGTGGGGGAGCTACCTGCTCGTGCGCAACCGCCCATGCACCAATCGCGACGGTCTCTGCCGCGCCGACAAGCAGAACCGCTGCAATGGCCTGCGACGTGCCATCAACGGCCTCAACAAGGATACCTACACCCGGGATGCCCTCTTCCACTGGGGGGCCACGCATGGGGAGGGCTGGGCGCTCTATGATGTGCGGCGTGACCCCGGCTGTCATGCTGACCTCGCCGATGTCCGCCGCCCTGTGGTGGAAAAGCTCTTGCCTGCCTACCGTGCCTGGTGGGATGCCATTTACCCGGAGATGATCGCCGCTGGCGGGGATGCGCCCATCCTTCTCAGATCAGGCTCTGCTGAGCCGAACCCTTAAACCCGGGCCATTTTGCTGCGCTGACAGGGCGGCATCACGGGTGGGTGATCGCTTCGTCGAGATTCATCACCGCGCGGCAGAGGGCCGTCCAGGCTGTGCGCTCATCCAGCCCTTGGGCGCGCTGCTTTTGCAGAAAGCTGGAGAGCATCTGAAGCTCATCACCGGCAGGTGGGCGGGTGAGGCAGCGGCGGAAGGCGTTGGTGAGGCGCGCGGTCTCGTCTTGGGATTCGGCGAGCACGGCTTGGGCCATGGCTTGGGCGGCTTCCATGAACATCTGGTCATTGAGCAGGGTGAGGGCCTGCAGTGGACTATTGGAGACATCGCGACGCGCCAGGCAGGCCTCCCCCGTCGGCGCGTCAAAGGTGGTGGCCATGGCAAAGGGGGCAGTGCGCTTGATGAAGGTGTAAAGGCTGCGCCGGTGACGGTCCTCTCCCTCGCTGGTTTTCCATTCCACTTTACCGTAGGTGCCCTCGGTAGTGACGCTGGCGGGCTGCGGGGGGAAGACGCCAGGGCCGCCCATTTTCAAAGATAGCAGCCCGGCGGCCTTGAGGGCGGAATCGCGGATGATCTCGGCATCAAGCCGGAAGCGTGAGCTGCGGGCGAGGAGGATGTTTTCGGGGTCTGACTCACCCGAGCGATGGCTGGCCTGCCGGTAGGTTTGTGACATGACGATGAGCTTGTGGAGCTTTTTGAGGCTCCAGCCATCTCGGACAAAGCGCAGGGCCAGCCAGTCGAGCAGCTCAGGATGGCTAGGGGCATCACTCTGGTAGCCAAAGTCCTCCAGGCTTTTCACCAGGCCACGGCCAAAGAAGGCCTGCCATTGTCGATTGACGGTGACGCGCGCGGTGAGTGGGTTTTCTGGGCGAAAGAGCCAGCGTGCAAAGCTGAGCCGATTTGCGGGTGCGTCTCTAGGCAGGGCCGGGAGAAAGGCGGGAACGGCAGGGGGCACCATCTCTTTTGGCTGGAGGTATTCGCCGCGATGGTAGCGGTGGGTCGGGCGTGGATGGTTGGCGGGGCGCTCTTTGAGCACGAGGGTGGGCTGGCCACGCGGCAGTTGGCGGCGCGCGGCTAGGAGCGGTGCGGCAGCTTGCTGCATCTCTGGCACCGTTTCTAAAAAGCGCTGCAAGAGGGGCGGCTGCGCTGCAGCTTTCAGAGCGCCAGTCGCGAGCGTGTTTTCTACATCAAAGGGATGCCCGGTGGCCGTGGCGTGATCGCTGGTGGTGACGGAGAGGCGGAAGTGCCCGAGCGGGCAGGCAAAGTGTTTTTCAAAGAGCATTTTCAGGTCAAGTCCCCGCTCTAGATCAATGGGTTTTTCAAAATGAAACACGGCCGTGTGATATTGGCCGTAACCGCCGAGCACCTGCCAGCCACTGGACATTTCTCCGTCGAGGGCGGCGCTGGCATGGTTGGTTTTTTTGGCTGCCCCAGGTGCTTTCTTTTTGGCTGGGGCTGCGTCGCTGATGCGGTATTCTTCTTGGTCATTGGTGGCCTCTGCGCGGGTGAACTTCACGGGCTGGCCATTTTGCGCCGCCTGGATTTCACTGAGGAAAAAACCGCCGAGGGGGCCCTCGTAATTTGTCAGGCCAGGGCCGTCATTTGGCAGGCTGGGGTGGCTTGCGACTTCGAGCTTGAGGGCGGTGACGCCGCGCATGGGTGCGGAGAGGTGCAGGTCATAGACATCGCTTTTGGTAATATCGCCACTGCCGAGGATGTAACCATCAGGCTGCTGCTCCAGGTGGGGCAGCGTGGTCTTCATGGCTGTGGGACGCACGATCTGCCAGTGGGAGGCACGCTTGGATTCAGCGGCTATCCATTCGCGAAAGCGGGCCTGCATGGCCACTGGGCCGCCTGGGTATTGCTTGGGTAGGTCTGCCTCGAGTTGGGCGATTTTTGCAGCGTGGGCTTTTTGCTGTGCCGCTACCTCGGGCGTGGGGATGTAGTAGGTGGGCTCGTCTGCGTTGTTCAGCAGGGCCATGAGGCTGTAGTAGTCGGTATGCAGGATGGGATCGTATTTGTGCGTGTGGCACTGGGCGCAACTGAGGGTGAGGCCCAGCCAAGTGGTGCCCGTGACGCCGACGCGGTCCACCATGGCGTAAAAGCGGTATTCATTGGGGTCGATGCCGCCTTCTTCATTCAGCATGGTGTTGCGATGAAAGCCGGTGGCGATGAGGTCATCGGGGGTGGCGTTTGGCAGCATGTCCCCGGCGAGCTGTTTGATGCTGAATTGGTCAAAGGGCATGTCTTCGTTCAGGGCGCGGACGACCCAGTCGCGATAAGGCCAGATCTGCCGGGGGCGGTCTTTTTCATAGCCGTTGGTATCGGCGTAGCGCGCGAGGTCGAGCCAGCGGCGTGCCCAGCGCTCGCCGTATTGGGGGGATTTCAGGAGGGCATCCACGAGCTTTTCATAGGCAGCCGGGGAGGGATCTTTGGCAAAGGCATCTGCCTCGGCTGGGGTGGGCGGCAGGCCGATGAGGTCGAGGTAAACGCGGCGCACGAGGCTGTAGGGGTCAGCCTCAGGGGCGGGCTGGAGGCCGACTTTTTCTAGGCGCGCACGGATGAAGGTATCAATGCCAGCCTGGGCATCCTGGGAGGGCTGGGGCGGCTGGTAGGCCCAGTGTGCTTCATACTTGGCACCTTCGGCGATCCATTGCTTGAGGATGGCTTTTTCCTGGTCAGTAAGCACCTTTTTCGTGTGGGGAGGTGGCATCTGCTCATCCTCATCGGTCGAGAGGATGCGTTTGACCACCTCACTGGCTTCGGGCTTGCCAGGGACGATGGCCGTTTCACCCGATTTGCCCGCGCCATAGGCAGCCTCGCGGAGGTCGAGGCGCAGTTTGCCTTTTCGGCCATGCTCATCCATGCCGTGGCAGGTAAAGCACTGCTGGGCCAGGAGAGGGCGGACATCCCGGTTGAAATCCAGGGCAGCCAGGGCAGGGCAGGAAGTCAGGAGAAAAAGGAGGGGGGCGCGGAACTTCATCGTCACCTCCTGGAAACGTTGATGCAGCCTAAAAAGCTATCAGAATGGTGCCGCAGGGTTCGTGGTGGACTCTGGGCGCATTCGCGCTAGGTCTCGCGCCTCTAGCCGCTTTCTTTTTGCCATGATTACCGGACACCACCTCATCGCAGGCCGCGAAGCCTCCTCGACGCATTCCCCTTTCCAGGCGGAAAATCCCGCCACCAGCAGGAGGCTGGAGCCTTTTTTCGCAGAAGCCACCCTGGCGGAGGCGGACGAGGCGCTCAAGGCAGCGGACGGTGCGTTTGATTCCCTGCGCCTGGCTTCGGTGGAGACCCGCGCGCAGTTTTTGGAGACGCTTGCGGAGGAGATCCTGGGCCTTGGGGATGCCCTGCTGGAGCGTGCCCATGCGGAAACAGCCCTGCCCATGGCGCGCCTGATCGGCGAGCGGGGACGTGCGGTGAATCAGTGCAAAATGTTTGCCGCACTGATCCGGGAAGGCTCTTGGGCGGCTCTTAGCATTGACCGCGCGCAGCCAGAGCGCGTGCCCGCGCCCAAGCCAGACGTCCGCAAGATGCTGCTGCCCATCGGGCCGGTGGTCGTGTTTGGCGCGAGCAATTTCCCCTTCGCCATCGGTGTCGTGGGCACAGATACCGTCTGTGCCCTCGCCGCAGGCTGCCCGGTGGTCGTGAAGGGCCATCCTGCCCATCCCGGCACCTGTGAGATGCTTGGGCGCGCGGTGATGACCGCCCTGGGCAAGTGCGGCCTGCCAGAGGCCGCCTTTTCCCTCCTCCAGGGTCGTGGGCACGAGCTTGGCCGCGCTCTCGTAGAACACCCGCTGACGCAGGCCGTCGCCTTCACTGGCTCCCTGCGTGGTGGGCGTGCGCTGATGGACATCGCCGCGGCCCGGCCGCACCCGATCCCGGTGTATGCAGAAATGGGCTCGATCAATCCCGTCTTCCTCCTGCCAGGGGCGCTCAAAGAGCGTGCCGCAAAAATCGGTGAAGCCTACATCGGCTCTGTGACCATGGGCGTGGGGCAATTTTGCACCAATCCGGCAGTGGTGCTCGGCATCCGGGGGGCGGAGTTGGAGACTTTTGTGCAAAGTGCCGCCGAAAATGCCGCCAAGTTCACTCCCCAGACCATGCTTCACCGCGGCATTTGTGAGACCTATGAGGCTGGCACTGCCGTCTGGAGCACCATCAGCGGCGTGAAGCTGGCGGGTCAATCGGAGGCAGAGCCCGATAACCAAGCTACCCAGGCTGCTTGCCGCGTTTTTTCCACGACCCTCGATGTTTTGGAGGCCAATGAGGAACTGCGCCGCGAGGTCTTCGGCCCCTGCTCCGTCGTAGCCTCCTGTGAGACGCTGGAGGACATGCTCCGCTTTGCCCGCAGCCTGGAAGGCCAGCTCACCGCAGCCATTCACGGCACACCGGAGGATCTGCGGGAGTACGCGCCCCTGGTGCGCGTGCTCGAGCGCAAGGCGGGCAGGCTCATCTTCAATGGCTTTGGCACCGGCATCGAGCCCTGCCCCTCCATGCATCACGGCGGCCCCTACCCCGCTGCGAGCCATAGCTTCTTTACCAGCATCGGCACAGATAGCATTCTGCGCTTTGTGCGCCCCGTCTGCTACCAGGGCTTCCCAGATGACTGCCTGCCCGCGCCTTTGCAAAACGCCAACCTTGGCAAGTCCATGCGCCTCGTGGATAGCCAGCTCACACGCGATTCGTTATAAAAGCCGCCCGCTTCCCAAGCCCGGATACCGCCTCCCTGGAAACAGCGGCATCCGGGCTTATTCCTATTCCAGCTCTTTGATTTGGATGTGGCGATACTCCATCACGCCCCGGTCTCCTTCCAGGCCGATCGGGCCTGTGGCGGGTAGCGCCAGCGCGGCCTCCAGCACCTCGCCATTGCAGGTGCAGTGGGCGATGCCGTCTTTCACGGTCACTTCGATTTGGTTCCATTCTTGGGCCTTGTAGCTCTTCAGTTCCTTGTAGGGGCCGGCCACCAGGTAATCGCGGCACTGAAGCTGGGGTTTGCGGATAAAAATGCCGCTATCTGCATTCACGCTCGCCCGAAATTCTAGCTTGAGGATGAAGTTCCTGGGAAATTCCTCCACGGTGTAAATTTGACCCGTCAGCTTGTCCATTTCCGAAGGGAAAGTGACCGCGATGACACCGTCTTTGACGAGGTAGCGCCCGGCATCGGCAGCCTCCGTCTTGCCGTCATGCTTTTCTAGGATCATGCCAGGGTTGGGATTCTCCTTTTTCGTCTTTTCCCGAAAACACCAGCCCGTGAGGTCTTTGCCATTGAACAGGCTCTTAAAACCAGGCTCTGGCTGCCAGTCATCCGCATGGAGCAGGGAGGTGGCAAAAAGGGCGGCGACGAGGGTGGCTTTCATGATGGAGGATATTGTAGGAGACTCTCAAACGTGCCTCAACGACCCAATGTTCACCTCTGAGCACAACTCTCTGCGTCCACCTGCTTTGTCAGAACGAAATGTCTGCCGCCGTTCAGGTGCGGTGCCTGCGTGCACCCCCGCTGAAATCCACCCACCCCTCTACCCATGAAAAAAACCATGCGCCTACTCACCGCCTTTTTTGCCGGCCTTTTTGCCAATGCCCACGCGGGCGAAGGCGAAAAAGTCGATTACCCCGCCCCCGAGGTCTCAGGGATCAATCAGGACGGAGTCACCGTCAATTTTGCGGATGTTTATAAAAAAGGACCTACCGTCGTCTTTTTCTACCCCAAAGCAGACACCCCCGGCTGCACCAAGCAAGCCTGCTCCCTGCGCGATGCTTTTGCAGACCTCACCAAGGAAGGCGTGCAGGTGCTTGGCGTCTCCTTTGACAAGCCAGAGGCTCAAAAAAGCTTCAAAAACAAATTCACCCTACCCTACGACCTCATCGCCGACCCTGAGGGTAAGATCGTGGATGCCTTTAAGGTGGACCGCATGGTCAAAGGGCTGCTTAACCTAGCCACCCGCCAGTGCTTTCTCATCAAAGACGGCAAGGTCGTCTGGCAAGATCGCAAAGCATCGACGGATCAGCAGGCCGCAGATATCAAGCGCGTGCTCGCCAGCCTGAAATAGTTCATTGCCAATGAAAAGCGGGGGTAGCAGCTTGCCGCCCCCGCTTATTTTTTTGCTAAAATCGAACCCGAACTCAGGCAGCCATCTTTTTCAGCCCAGCCTGCATCAGCATCTGAGCCAACTCCGGCGTGTAGCGCGCGATTTCATGGGCCAGCATTTCTAGCCTCGTCTCAGAACGCCAAGAGCCGCGCAAACTGCGGTCTGCATCATCAAAATCATGGGTCATGGTCACATGGAAGACCATGGTATCGCTTTGAAGTTCGAGTTGCGTAGGCATGAGGAGCTAGGAGGATAGGGCTGTCGGCTCGGTGGTTTTCACCTCACCATTTTGAACCATGAACTTCCTCCGGGTCAGCACCCCCTCCTTGATCTTCTGCTCGATCGCCTGGCCGAGAAGCAGACGGGCTGCCTCCGACGGGCTGCACCCATACATCCCATCAGCGGTCAGATCCTCCAGATATATTTTGATCTGGGGAGTGACTGCGATGGTCATGGTGACCGAATCGAAGCTATTGGACGGGCGAGCCATTGAATTAAAACCCGGAATCAATGGCATTTTAACCGGGTTAAACTTGAGTCGCAAGAATGAAGTCAGTTTTTATGGCATAAAAATGGGGTTAAAATCCCCATTTAGTTAATATAACTTAACTAAATGGGCAAAAAATCTCAACTTTGAGAAGAATAACCCCAAATTCATAACCTGAGCCTCCGCTAGCGGATTCATCTTGCACGACGAATAGGCCCCTAACACGCGCATCCCTGCTCCGTGTCATTCAGAAATCCGGGTTAAATCCGCCTCCACATGATGTGAAGACTATCCATCATGCTTGGCGCGTAGCCGATTCATAGCTCAGCCGCAAAATCCTCCAAACTAGCGCAGCGGATCGCGGCCCGATGCAGACGACGCAAGTGCTCCTCGTCCTGAATCCCGCGCACCGCTTCTGCTAGCCCCTCCGGCACCCGCTCAAA
>JAIWOJ010000079.1 GCA_020216965.1 Prosthecobacter sp. | reverse complement strand
TCGAGTCTTTAGATCGGCGCAATAGCCATCACACCGATCAGCAAGAGGAGCTCTTTCACCGCCGCCCATGAACGAAAAAACCGTATTCCAAAAGATCCTGAGCCGGGAAATTCCCGCCCCGATTCTCTATGAGGATGACCTCGTGGCAGCATTCCACGACATCAATCCCCAGGCTCCCACGCATGTGTTGATTGTGCCCAAGAAGCTCATCCCGCGCGTGGGCGAAGCTGAGCCAGAGGATCAGGCTACCCTGGGAGCTCTGCTCCTAGCGGCAGGTAAAATCGCCGACCAACTGGGCGTGAAAGACCGCAGCAAAGGTTTTCGCCTGGTCATCAACCATGGCAGAGACGCTGGGGAAACCGTGCCGCATTTGCATGTTCACCTGCTAGCTGGGCGGTCACTAGATTGGCCGCCAGGCTGATTTTTTCCGAGGCGGGTGCAACTTTCACGCGCTCCCGTTGTTCTCATGGTCACTGTCATGGAACCCCTCACGCCCAATGACCCGCTCTGGAATCTGCTTGGCAAGGCTAGGCAGGCTAGGCCGCGTCCGAACTTCGTTCAAAATGTCGTGCGTGCAGCTAGGCAGACGCCCCAGGAACGTGGCTGGCTCTCTGGGCTCAAGGCATGGTGGCAGGCGCATGAGTTGGCCCACACTGGGCTGGCCTGGGCCGCCGCCGCCGTCATTGCATTGGCGGGCATCTGGCTGACTTTGCAGCCACGGACAGAGTCTGCACCGCTAGCTGCACAATCTGTCTCAAAAGAAGAAGAGCTAACTTCCGCCGATTTCTTGGTGCCTGATTTTGAGAGAGAGTGGCAAAATCTCTCCCAAATGGGCGACCTGCTGGTGGTGAATGACACCAGCGTGCTGACCGATCTAGAAATCCAGTGGCTGCTCTACTGAGCCAAGGCGGTGGTCCCTTGGCGGCAATGACGCCGACTGCTCAGCCTCACTTCACCGGCAGCCAACGGGCACCGTCCACGACGACGTAGCCATCGGCACCGGCATTGCTGACGGTGATGGCGGTGTCATTGCCGCATTCGAATTCACCCAGGTCGATCCAATGCAACCCGTCACGGGCTTGGGGCTGCTTCATGTCTACCACGAGCTTTTTGACACCGCCAAGGTGCTGCACCTCGACCGCCGCGTTGCTCGCACGGTTGCTGTTGGGTGGCACGGCCAATTGCAGTCGATACTTGCCGGGCTGGGTGAGCTTCGGCTCAAAGCGCAGGCTGCACTGGCCGTCCTTGGCATTGCCATCGTGGAGGTAGCCATCGCCGATGAAGGCCTTCGCAGCCCCGCTTTCCTGCCAGTGGCCGGTCACCTTGGCCTCACTGTCATCCATGACGATGCCATCCAGCTTTTTGGGGTCCGTGCCACGCGCGCTTTTTGGTCCCGTGTAGTGGAGGATCTGGCCATCTGCCACTAGGCGGGCCTTGAGGGATTCATACGGCAGCTCCTGCACAGGCAGTGCGTTCTCGATGGCCAGCACGGCCGCGGTGGCGGCGCTCTGGCCCAGGATCATGAACACCGGCTCCATGCGGATGCTGCCGTAAGCGATGTGGCTGGCGGACATGGCGACGGGCACCAGCAGGTTGTCGGCCTGCCCCTTTTTCGGCACCAGGGAGCCGTAGGCGATCTCGTAGGGGCCGTTGGTGCTGACGCCGATATCACCCTCATTTTGCACATAGCCTTCGGGCGTGATGTAGCGCTGCACGTTGTGGCTATCGATGGTGTAACTGCCCATGCCCACCGAATCGGGCGTGAGCTTCTTTTTGCGCAGCTCATTCTCTGTCATGACAAAGCTGCCGATCATGCGGCGCGCCTCACGGATGTAGAGCTGGTGGCTCCAATGGCCGTTATCGATGAACTCATCTTTCGGCAGCCCCCACTGGCGAAGTTCCTCCTGCACCTTCTTGGGCACGCGCGGGTCATTCGCAACAAACCATAGCAGCCCTTGCTGGTAGGTGCGGTGCTCGGCAATGATTTCGCGGCGGCGCTCGTAGCTCGCCTCAGGGTAGTCGTAATTGTAGCCGATGTTGTCAAAGCTGAACGGGCCGTGGTTGTTCGTATCCGTCTTGTGGTTCGGGATGGGGTCGAATTTCTCAAAAAACTCATCCCAACCCGTGTTGAGCACGCGCAGCAGTAGCTCATATTGGCTGGCATCGTAGCCTTCAGGCTTGGGGAAGGGAATGCGGTTCTCCGGCACGTTGGTGTAGCAACTGCGGAAGCAGTAGGCTTGCACTTTTTTGTCACCTTCGCCAAACTTGCCCGGATCCTCTGGGCTGATGCGGGGGAGCACGCCGCTGGTTGGATCCCCTGGCACTTTGTAGGGGCTGATCTTCTCTTTGACCGCGCCAAAGTGGTGACGGTGATGTAGCACGCCGACCTGCACGCCATTGTGCTCCTCCCCATAGACGCTGTTCGCCTCGCGCCCGACGTGGTAATCGCAACCGGCGGCGGCCATCAGGTCGCCCTCATAGGTGGTATCGAGGAACATTTTGCCTGCATAAGTCTTGCCGCTGAGCGTGGTGATGCTGACGATCCGGCCCGCCTCCTTCTTCACCCCCTTTTCTCGGTCTAGCCACTCATCCCGCACGACCTCGATGCCGAACTCCCGGATGTAGTCCTCAAAGACTTTCTCTGCCGCGCTCGGCTCAAAGATCCACATCGTGCGGTTTTCACCATCCATGGCGGGCGTGCCCTGGCCTTTATTGCCGTATTCGCTGGGTTTTTGGTGCTTCCAGGACTCTGGCTTCTGATAATGCTGGTAGATGCGGTGGTAAAAGTCACGCGCCAGACCGCCGATGACGGCTTTGTTCCCCGTGTCCGTGAATCCCAGCCCACCGCTGCTCAGCCCACCCAGGTGCTTGTCTGGGCTGACGATGATGACGCTTTTGCCCATTTTTTTCACCTGCACGGCAGAGATGACCGCAGCGCAGGTGCCGCCGTAGATGACGACATCATGCTGAGCGGCCAGGAGTGGCGGAAAGAGGAGGGCTAGCAATGCCGGGAGGGCGGTCTGGATCTTCATGGCGGCCAGAAACAAGCGTGTGAGCGCTGCTGTGCCAGCAAAAAAGCCTAGCTACCCGACCTGTGGCGTCTTCACGGGACGGCGGTGCCGGTGCCAGAGCGGAAGACCTGGATGATGTCGTGAAGAAGAGGGGCAGCGCTGTGAAAAACCGTCCAAATCAGCAGAAGCCATAAGACAGCATTGAGGATCAGCAGCGGGTAAAGCAGGCTGGAAACCCAGCGCGGCCAGCTTTTGAGGAAGCCGTGCTCATCCGTCTCAGGCGTGTAAATGTTTTCTTGGAAGACGGTAGCCGCAGCCTTCCATAGCAGTGGCGGGAAAAAGAGGAAGCCCAGGATGATTCTGCCCCTCACGATGCCTGAGCGCTGGGCTGGGGGCACTTTCATATAATCGCGGTAGCGCGCCACGCGGCGGCGGCTCGTGATTTCTGAGGTCAGGTCTTCGATGCCTTGTTCTTGAAATTCAGGCAGATCACGCAGCGGAATCCAGGCGTGGTCCCCCTCACGTCTGACAAGGTCAGACTCCCTGGCAGAACCGTAGGCGAGGTAGGTGCGCAAATCATCCAGGGAGCAGGGCCCCAGTGTCTTGCCTCCTTTTTTGATGTAGAACTCCTGATACAAAGTGAACCGTGACTGATGATGACCAAAACGAGGAAGACAGGCGAACTGTCAAGGCGAAGAGCCAGACCTAGGGTGGTTTTTGTGCCGCAGCCTTGTCTTAATGGTCAGCAATGAGTACTTTTTTAGCAAAAATCAAGCCAACCAAGCCATGACCTCAACCCTAGCTGAATTTTTGGGCACATTGATCCTCGTTCTGCTCGGAGATGGGGTGGTGGCAAACGTCGTGCTGAAACAGACCAAAGGTCATCAAGGAGGCTGGATAGTCATCACCGTCGGCTGGGCCTGTGGGGTCGCTGTCGCCGTTTACTGCACGGCTGCCGTCAGCGGCGCGCATTTGAATCCTGCGGTAACGTTCGGGCTGGCGAGCATTGGGAAGTTCCCCTGGGCAGATGTACCTGCTTACATCGCCGCCCAGATGGCGGGGGCAGTGGCTGGCGCGGTGCTGGTCTGGCTCTCCTACTTGCCGCACTGGCGTGCCACGGACTCTGCTGCGGATAAGCTGGCCGTCTTCTGCACTGGCCCGGCCATCCGCCATCCACTGGCAAACCTGACTTGTGAGGTTATCGGCACGGCCCTGCTAGCCCTAGGCGTGCTGGCAGTGCTGGCCCCGGCATTGGTCGGCTTGATTGTGCTGGCCATCGGTCTTTCCCTGGGCGGGCCAACCGGTTACGCCATCAATCCTGCCCGTGATCTAGGGCCGCGCCTAGCGCACGCTTTTTTGCCGATTCCCGGCAAAGGTGGGAGTGATTGGGGCTATGCCTGGATTCCCGTCATCGGCCCACTTTTGGGTGGGGTCATCGGGGCTAGACTTTATCAAACCCTGTGGTTCTGAGCGGCTGAGCAGTTATCCGTGATGGGGCTCGAAGTTGACGCGACGGCACTCCGGTTTGCCACTGACGCCTGGGCAGCGCCACCGCCACGGGCGCACTTCTTTCACAAAGGGCATCGGCGGCCCTTGGAGGATGCGGAACCTGCCGCGTAGCTCTGCACCGTCCTCCACCCTTACAGAGCGGGCGGCCAGCGTGCCGTCCAGCATCCCGCCTGGCAGTAGCGTCACCGGCCCCTCACAGACAAAATCCCCCACCGCACCGCCAGCGATGCGCAGCTCACGCGAGCGCACCTCATGCAGAAAAGTCACTTCTGCACCCTGGGCCACCTCCACACAGTCGGCTTCCACGGGATCCGCGACCAGGCCAGATTCTTGGATGCGCCTCACCCGATGCCCCAGCTCTTCTTGGGTGGCACCTTCCTGGCGCGAGAGTTTTTCTAGGCAGACCGGGCAGGTGGGGGTGAGGTAGTCTCCCGCCGTGGCGATGGCGAGCAGTAGCCCACGGCGTTCCTCTGCTAGTGTTTCCAAAACCCGGTGCAGCGCGGTCGCATCCACCATCTCGATCCGGTGCTGCTGCGCGGCCAACTGCGCGGCTGGGGTAAAGCCCGCCGGGGCTACCAAAATGCCACGAGTGCGCGCCGCCGTGCGCACCTCACGCGCAAAGCGCATCACCGTCTCAGGCGTGGCTCCCCATTCGTTCCACGGGGCTGTTTTGACCAAGGCACGCTGGGGGTGGGGCGTGTTTGGGCGCTCGATCATGCCAAACATGACCGAGCCATCCTCAAGCACGATCGATCGTGCCAGCTCGCAGCCCGCATGGGCAGAGATCGCCCGCACCAGCTCTGCCAGCCGCATCCAGTCCAGGCGCAAGATCAGATCCGGACTGCATGGGATCTCTGTTTTCATGCCTGCTGCCGCGCTGCCAAACCTGGGGGAATCCCCCAGCTCGGCAAGGGCGCGGAATGGATCTAGCATGAGCGCAGAGGCTAGAGTGGCTTTGCTAGCTGGCAAGATGTGCTTCGAGCTGCCAGCGCGTGTTCGATATCTGCCCACAAATCTTCCACATGCTCGATGCCGACGGAGAAGCGGATCAGACCGTCCGTGATGCCTGCGGCCTCGCGCACCTCGCGCGGCACCGAGGCATGGGTCATCGTCGCCGGATGGCAGACTAGGCTCTCAATGCCGCCCAAGCTCTCTGCTTGGGTAAAAAGCCGCAGCCGCCGGATGAAGGCCAGAGCCTCTTCCTGGGTATGTCCAAAGTCGGCCAGCATCATCCCGCTGCCTCCTTTCATCTGCCTCTTTGCCAGCGCGTGCTGCGGATGGCTCGGCAGGAAAGGGTAGCGCACAGAATGCACACGCGGATGGGCCTCCAAGCGGGTGGCTAGCTCCAGCGTGTTCGCGCAGTGCCGCTCCATGCGCAGTGCCTCTGTCTTTACCCCGCGGGAGGTCAGCCAGGTATCAAAGGGGCTGGGCTGCAAACCGAGAGCCTTTTGCGCAAAGATCATCTTCTCCTGCCACTCGTCACTATTGCTGCACACCGCACCACCCAGCGCGTCGCTATGGCCGTTCGTGTACTTCGTCGTGCTCAGTAGGGAAAGGTCTGCCCCTAGATCTAACGGCTGCTGCAGTAGGCTAGAGGCAAAGGTATTGTCCACCACCACTGCCGCGCCCGCACGATGAGCCACATCGGACAGCGCGCGGATGTCCAAGACCTTGAGCAGCGGGTTGGTGGGTGATTCTAGCCAGAGCAGCGCGGGCTTTAGCTCCATCACGCGGCCGTAGTTAGCGGGATCCGCCAAATCCACATAATGAATGTTCACGCCAAACTTCCGCAGCACCCGCTCAAACAGACGGTAGGTGCAGCCATAGATGTTTTGTTCAGAGACGATGCTGTCCCCACTTTTCAGCCCGGAGGCGATGGCCGTGATGGCAGAAACACCGCTCGCAAAGACCGTGCAGTGTCGCGCATTCTCCAAGCTGGCGAGCGTCCTTTGCAGGTTGCGGAAATTCGGGCTGCCGCTGCGTGTGTAGTCAAAGCTACCCGGGTTCCCCGTCTCAAAAGTCGAGGTCATGTAGATCGGCGGGATCACCGCGCCGGTCTCGCTGCGGTAATCCTGGCCGATATGGATGGCGCGCGTCTCAAAACGCGCGTCGCTAGGTACAGAGGCATCGTCTCTCATGGCTGGAAACAGCGCCTCTTAGCGCAGAAGGGAGGCGGGGAAATGGGAAAAATCCGTTCCCGTCGTGCGGGCGCATTGTTCACTTGTGCCCTAGGGCATCCGCGCTCATAACCGCGCCCGGCATGTCCGAACGCATCCCCGTCATCCTCAACCCCGCCGCGCGCAGCACCCAGGCCGCAGCCCGTGAGCAGGCCATCCTGGCTCTCTCTCCCGCGCCAGAACTAATCCTCACCACAGCCCCTGGGGAGGCTACCGAAATCGCTGCACGTCTCGCACAGGAGGGGCACCCCCTCGTCGTAGCCGCAGGCGGGGATGGCACGATGAATGAGGTGCTACAAGGGCTGTGCCGGGTCAATGCCCAGCGCCTAAACGGCCAGCCGCGCACAGCTCTGGGCGTGCTTCCCGTGGGCACGATGAATGTCTTTGCCCTAGAACTGGGGCTGCCGTCTTCTGACATCGCTGCCTGCTGGCAGCGCCTTACCAGCGGCAGTCGGCGAGAAATCGACCTGTGGATGGCCAATGATTATTACTTTGTACAATTGGCCGGTGTTGGACTGGATGCAGAAATCATCCAAGAGACTCCCTGGGAGCGCAAAAAGCGCCTGGGCCCCCTCAGCTATGTCGTCTCTGCCTTGCAGGTTCTGGCCCGGACTCCGCCGGTGCTGAAAGTTCAGATCGAGGGGCGCCCCGATCTTTTTGGCAGCGTCGTGCTCATCGGTGCAGGCAAGCACTACGGCGGGCCAGTCAAGGTCTTCCCTAGAGCAGACAACCAGGATGGCCTTCTGGACCTGCTAATTTTTCACCAACTCGGCGGCTGGGAGTTCGCCCAGATGATCCATGCTGTGCTGGAGAGCGGTTATGAAAAAGCAGCGGATATCGACTACCTCCAAGCCCGTGAATTCACCGTGCTAGCCGAGCCCACAGCGCCCTACGAATTGGACGGCGAGCTTGTTCAAGATCGCACACCTGTCCACTTCCGCCTATCTGATCTCAGATTGAGTGTGGCAGCGTAAGCTTCTATCCGTTCTTGATTCCAAAGTTCCGCGTGATGCCGTCACAGCTCAGCCGCAAAATCCTCTAAACTCGCACAGCGGATCGCGGCCCGATGCAGGTGACGCAGGTGCTCCTCGTCCTGAATCCCGCGCACCGCTTCTGCTAGCCCCTCCGGCACCCGCTCAAA
>JAIWOJ010000078.1 GCA_020216965.1 Prosthecobacter sp. | reverse complement strand
GGGCGATGAAGGGGATGTGGTGGAAAAAGGGCCGGTCTTTGTGGTTTGCGGCGTGATCTTTGAGGCAGTCAATCGCATGGTCGGCGGTGGCTGTGGTGGCATAGTAGCCGGACTCATCAGCGGCGGGTGTCACGGGCACGTCGTCGATGGCGTTTCCCTTGGCAGAGAAGAAATTGCCCTGGTTCCGCATGTCTAGGGAGCGGTCAAAGCCGCCGTCGAGCACTTTGCCGTCGATGTGCCATTTGCCGCTGTGGTAGCAGCGGTAGCCGTGGGGTTTGAGAAAGTCGGGCAAGAGGCGCGCCCACTTCTGCCGCACGCCCTGGCCTCCGCCACCTACTTCTGGCAGGGCGTCGCGGTGGATTTGCTGTGCATAGTAGCCGGTGAGTAGTGCGCCGCGCGTGGGCCAGCAGCGGGCGGTGTTGTAAAATTGGGTGAAACGCAAGCCGTTGGCCGCTAGGGCGTCGAGGTTTGGCGTGGCGATTTCTCCACCGTAGCAGCCCAGGTCAGAGTAGCCCATGTCATCAGCGAGGATAAAGACCACATTTGGCGCTGCGGTGTAGGCTGGCTGAGCCGAAAAAAAGCTGAGTAGCAGGAAGCAAAGGGCTGTGATTTTCATGAACTTGGCTGGGTTGTCGGGCCTGGAGGCTGCGCCGTCTAGGGCAGTGATGAACAAGGCTCACGCAGGCTTCTTTCAAAACATCCCCACCGGCCTCAGGGATGGTCTAGCTGGGGCGGTAGCCACCTCATGCAGCGGAAGGGATGGTCGTCGATCAAATTGGCCCGCACGCCCGCGAGGCGGTCACGGTGATAAAACTGCACCCCCACATAATGATACACTGGAATCACGGCAGCCTGCGTGCCGATGAGAAGGCTTTCTGCCTTTTGAAAGAGCCTCATGCGCTCCGCTGGGTCTGCCTGGGCTGCGGCGGAGGCGATGAGATCATCATATTCAGTGCTCTTGAAGCTGGTGCGATTTTGGCCATTGCCGCTGGTGAAAAGGTCCAGGAAGGTGCTGGGATCGTTGTAGTCGCCCACCCAGCTGGAGCGGCACATCTGGTAGGTCAGCTCGCGCATGGATTTGAGCCAGACTTTCTGCTCCTGCTTCACAAGGCCCACGGTCACGCCCAGGGTCTGCTGCCACATGCTCTGCAGCTCGATGGCGATGCTGCGTTCAATGGGCAAGGGGATGTGCAGGTACTCCACTCTCGGGAAGCCCTTGCCCCCAGGGTAGCCGGCCTCTGCAAGCAGGCGGCGGGCGCTTTCAGGGTCGTGCCCCGGTAGGCCGGGGGGGGGCTGGTAACCCTGGCCGGTGCCGGGCGGTGTCATGCCAGAGGCCACGGGCTCGCCGAGTTGGGTGATTTTTTCCACAATGCGCCGCCGGTCCACGGCGAGGGCAAAGGCGCGGCGCACACGCGCGTCGTCAAAGGGAGGGCGGGTGACGTTCACGCGGATAAACCAGGTGCCCAGGAAGGGGCCAGTGTGAAACCAGGGCTCTTGCCTCAGCCGCTGTGTCAGCGAGGGCGGCACCATGCCCTTGTCCATCATCAGGTCGCACTGGCCGGTGAGGAAGAAGCTCAGCGCCGTGTTGGCATCCTGCACAGGCCGTACCTCGACGGTGCCCATGGCGACGTGCGCGGCGTCCCAGTAGGCGGGGTTTTTGCGCAGCAAAATGCGGTCGTCCAGCCGCCAGTCCTCCAGGAGATAGGGGCCATTGGTGATGATGTGGCGGGGCTTTACCCAGGCGCTGCCGTGCCTTTGGATCGTCTGCATGGGCACGGGGCAGAGGGTGACAAAGGAGCACAGGTCGATGAAATAGGGCGTGGGGTTTTCCAGTTCCACGCGCAGCGTTTTGTCGTCCACCACGCGCACGCCCACCGCGCTGAAGTCCCTCACGCGCTCTTCAGCAAAATCCCGCGCGCCTTTGATGACGAACATCAGCGTGGCGTAGTCCGCGCCTGTCTCCGGCCGCAGAGCGCGTTCCCATGAGGCGGCAAAGTCCTGTGCGGTGACGGGCTTGCCGTCAGACCAGCGGGCCTCTGGCCGCAGGTAAAAGGTGTAGCTGCGTTGATCCTCGGACACCTCCCACCTTTCCGCCATGCCAGGCTCCGGCCTGCCGTCCTCAGTCACACGGCACAGCCCTTCAAAGAGGGAGGTAGCTAGGCGCATGGAGACCTGGTCAGAGGCCAGGGCAGGGTCTAGCGTCTCAGGTTCCGCGCTTTGGATAAAAACCAAGTCAGCGCGTTGGCGGTCAGGCGCGCAGGCAGCCAGCAACAGGGCGGCTGCGGTGGGTAGAAAAGCGCGCATCAGGGCAGGCATGGCATCGCAGCGCTCAGGGGGTGGTCAATAGCCTGCCCGCGCTGCCAGCGGGCCAGGGAGCACCTTGGGCGATCCAGCGGCGTAGCAGGGCAGTCTCCTCTGGGGTCAGTGCCTCACCCACGGGCGGCATGGCCTTCACCCCCGCATGGGCGCTGCCTAGGTGGGTGAGAAAGCGGCTCTTGTCCGGCTTTCCGGGAATGATGAAGATCCCCAGCGTGCCTGTCTGCACGGCTTGGGCTTGGCTGGCTAGGCTGAGCCTGCCGGGCTGCGCGGCGCTGTTGTGGCACATCGCGCACTTGGCTTCCAGCACCGGCTTCACATGCTCGGTAAAGCTCACCGTGCCCTGCATCGCCTCACGCAGGGTGGCATTTCCCAGGATGTTGCGTCCGGGCAGGCGCGTCTCGCTCGTCTCTTCAGGCGAAGCGCAAGCTGTGAGCAGGAGGGCGAGACCGAGAATGGAGGGGCGGGAAATCATGGCGCATCCATTCTAGGCTGCCTTTGCGCGGCGACAATCAGATAGACAGTCTCAGGCCAGCAGTGGGCCGATGATGGGCTGCTTCAGCGCCTCTTGCATGGTGGAAACGAGCGAGTCCGCAGCCACCAGAGATTGCTCTCGGCTGACCAGATTTTTCACCTGCACTTGTGGGTATTCAGCCCCAAACACGAGGGCAAAGCGGGCGCGCGCGTTTTCCGCAGCCTGAAATTGCTTGCCCACCTTTTGCGCTGCCATGCTCAGGTCCACCCGCAGGCCCGCTGCCCGCAGCGCCTGCACGGCGGCCAGGGCAGGCGTGCGCTGGGCCTCATCAGCCACCACCACATAGGCATCCACGCCGGTTTGCGCATTCAGGTATTCCGTGATGCCAAACTGTGCGCTTGGGGTCTTGGAGAGGAGGATGCCCAGCACCACATCCCCCATGGCAAAACCTGCGCTTGGCATATCTGCCGCGCCATCACTCATCAGCGCGCACAGTTTATCATAGCGCCCGCCGCCTGCCACGGCGCGCAGGCCGTGGCGCAGGTCAAAGACCTCAAACACCATGCCCGTGTAGTAGGCTAGGCCGCGCACGATGGTGGCATCGATACGCACATAGTGCCAGAGACCGCGTGCCTCAAGATCCGCCCGCAAGGCAGCAAAGGCTGGGTGATTGCCATCCACCCCTGCCATGAAGGTGCGAACCTCATCGGTGCTCAGGCCCAGAGCCTCCAGCTTCGTCGCAGTCTCCTCCGGCTTGGCGCGCTCGATCTTATCAATCACGCTGAGGAAAGTGCTCCATTGCTCCTCCGGCACCTGTTTGTCCTGCAGGAATTGCATCCAGACCTGCCGGTTGCTCAGACGCACGGCAAAATCCTCGGCGCGAATGCCAAAGGCCAGCATCACATCCACCGCCAGGGCCACCAGCTCCGCATCGCTCCCAGGGCTCGCATCGCCCAGGATGTCCGCATTGAACTGGATAAACTCGCGCGAGCGGCCTTCCTGCGGCTCCTCGTAGCGAAAGCAGGGACCGATCTGGAACCACTTCAGCGGCTTCTTGTAGTCGCGCTGGCGCGCACCGGCCATGCGGGCAAGGGAAGGGGTCACCTCCGGGCGCAGGGAGATGTTTCGTCCGCCTTTGTCCTCGAAGCAGAAAAGCTGCGCCGTGATCTCGTCGCCACTTTTCTTTTTGTAGAGTTCCGTGGTCTCGACCAGTGGCCCCTCGTATTCCACAAAGCCATAGCGCCGGGCCACAGCGCGCCAAGTGTCGAAGATGTAATTGCGCAGCGCGCAGTCCTCAGGGAAAAAGTCGCGAAAGCCTTTGACGGTGCGGAAAGTGGCCATGGGCGGAAAAGTGGGGGCGATCCATGGCCTTCCCTTCCTGGCTGGTCAAGCTCTGCGGTTTGGAGCGTCTAGCCCAGCCCCACCGCATCCCGCACACGCGCCAGCGTCTTGCGGGCGACGGCGCGGGCTTTTTCCGCCCCCTCTGCCAGCACGCGGTCCACATAGCCCGGATCAGCCACGATCTCGGCCCGGCGTTCACGGAAGGGGGCAAAAAAGTCCGTCATGGCCTGCAGTAGGCGCTTTTTGAAGTCGCCATAGCCTACACCGCCGCGCTCGTGGTCCGCCACCATCGTTTGGTAATCCGCCTCAGAAGCCACCAACTTGTACAGCGCCAAGATGCTGCTGCCCTCCGTGGGTTTGGGGGCTTCCACGGGCGTCGAGTCCGTCTTGATGCCCATGATCTTTTTCTTCAGCGCGGGCAATTCCTCAAAGAGCTGGATCGTGTTGTCGTAGCTCTTGCTCATCTTTTGCCCATCCAGGCCGGGCACCACCGCCGTCTCCTCGCGGATGCGCGGCTGCGGCAGCTTCAGCAGGCCCTGGCCAAAGGTCTCGTTCATCTTGATGGCGATATCGCGCGTGACCTCCACATGCTGCTTTTGATCGCGGCCCACCGGCACCACGTCGCTGTCATAGATCAGGATGTCCGCCGCCATCAGCACCGGGTAGGCAAAGAGGCCGTGGGAGGCGGTGATGCCGCGCGCCACCTTGTCCTTGTAGCTGTGGCAGCGCTCCAGCAGGCCCATGGGCGTGACCGTGCTCAGGATCCAGGCCAGCTCCGTGTGCTCCGGCACATCACTCTGGCGGAAAAACACGCACTTCTGCGGGTCTAGCCCGCAGGCCAGGAAGTCGATGGCCAGGTTCCGCACATGGTCGCGCAGCAGCTTGCCATCATGCACCGTCGTCAGGGAGTGATAGTCGGCGATGAAATAATAGGCATCGCCCTCATGCTGCAGCTTCAGCGCCGCCTCCATCATGCCAAAGTAATTGCCGATGTGGAGTCGCCCGCTGGGTTGGAGGCCGGATAGGATGCGCATAGGGGCGCTAGAGATGGCGGCGATCCGCCGGGGATCAAGCCTGCCTTTCAGCGGTTGCCAAGACCGCCCCGGCGCGCCAACCTCGCCGCCCCTCATCTCCATTATGTCCTCCATCAAACTCCTCGTCACCGGCTGCAAAGGCCGCATGGGCCAGGCCGTGCTCGCCGCCGCCCAGGCCCAGGGCGTCGAAGTCGGCGCTGCCATCGATCTCGGCGACAGCTTCCCCGACGCGCTGGCAAAGGCCGACTGCGTGATCGACTTCACCTCCCACCACTTCACCCGCGAACTGCTGAGCGAGGCGCTGAAGCAGAAAAAGAGCCTCGTCATCGGCACCACCGGCCACACGAATGAGGAGCTGGCCGCGATCAAAGAAGCCTCCCAGAGCATCCCCATCGTCTTCGCCTCCAACTTCAGCGTCGGCGTGAACACCCTCTTCTGGCTCACCCGCAAGGCCGCCGAGCTGCTCGGGCCGGACTTTGACCTCGAGGTCGTGGAGATGCATCACCGGCTGAAAAAAGACAGCCCCAGCGGCACCGCCCGCACGCTGGTGGAGATCCTGGCTGATGTCCGCCAGCTCCAGTATGACAGCGACTGCCGACACGGGCGTTTTGGCGATGTCGGCGCGCGCACCAAAACCGAGATCGGCGTGCATGCCGTGCGCGGCGGCGATGTCGTCGGCGACCATACCGTCATCTTTGCGAATGTGGGCGAGCGCGTGGAGCTGACCCACAAGGCAAGCAGCCGCGACACCTTTGCCAACGGAGCCGTGCGCGCCGCCCGCTGGCTGAGCGGCAAAACCCCCGGTCTCTACGACATGCAGGACGTGCTAGGGCTGAAATAGTCAAAGCCCGCCCGTTGACGTGCTGCCCCAGAGAAATGGCGGCACCCCTCTCCCCCCCGCCCATGCCCACCCCCTTTGGCATCGCTCTCGGCTCCAACCTCGGAGACCGCCTCGCCAACCTGCGGCGCGGGCGGGATCAGATCGTTGAGCGTCTCCAGCCCACGTCCATCCTTGTGGGGGGGATCTACGAAACCGAGCCCGTGGACTGTGCCCCAGGCACGCAGTCCTTTCTAAACACCGTCATCGAGATCGAGGTTGACCTGACTCCCGCGCAGGTCCACGCTCACCTCCAGGCCATTGAGCAGGCCATGGGCCGCCCCGCCCTGCGGGAAAAAAACGCCCCCCGCACGCTCGACCTCGACCTCCTCTACGCGGGCGATTTCGTCAGCGCCGACCCCGCGCTCACCCTGCCGCACCCCCGCCTGCACCTCCGCCGCTTTGTCCTGCAACCCCTGGCCGACATCCGGGCCGCCCTCATCCTCCCAGGGCACAAAAACAGCATCCTCAGCTACCTAGCCGCGCTCAAGGATGATCCCTCCCAAGTCCGCTTGGTAAGCGCCACTTGGTGAATCGCTAGGCGGATCGAGCCAACCTGCCCCCACGTTCATCCGCCATGGCCGCTGTTGCCGCCGCAAACTTTGCTAGCCCCAGTGACGGCCTGGCTTACCAGCGGCTGATTCTCTCCTGCATGGTGAAAATCTATCGGTTGGATTCCCGCTCCCGAACGCGGCGTGGGAGAAACGCCTGGATGATGCTACGATTTGCTGTGACTTTGCCATGCCGCCGTAGAATGAGCTGCATTTTCGATAGTGCATTCAGGTCCCGCTGCACCATGCGGTCTCCGGCTTTGGCATATTCTCGGGCTAGTTTCGGGGTCAGCAGAGGAATGTCGGAAACTTCCACCCAGGAGCCGTGGTCGGTGAGATCAAAAACAAGTTCCCGCCTGCGCTTTTGGGTGGGAGAGGACTTTAGTTTGCGAAACTGGCCGTGAACATAATTCTCCCACGCCACACGCATCTGCTGCTCACGCACGAGGGCGATCTGGCCTCGCAGGCCGTGTAAAAAGCCACGCAGTGCATAGCGAATGAAAGGCAGCAAATCCCCGCCTGAAGCACTGGCCTTTGCCAATTGCCGGTAATACTCCGTGCGGGTGAGATTGTAATGGTCGCTCAACAGGTGGGCAGCAGGCAGAGGGATGCCGTTGGCAAAGAGGACATGAAACTCCATCATGCGCGCGGTCCTGCCATTGCCATCACCAAAGGGGTGAATCCAAGCCAGATAGACGTGTGCGACGATGGATTTGATCAGGGCAAAGGGGATGCGCAATTCTTCGTCTGGCGGCACAAAGTCGCTGCTATTGAGCCAAGTGCAGAGGCGATCTAGGAGGTATTCACAATCCTCTGCGGGCGCTCCGCGATAGACGTTTCCTACCACCACGGAATGGGTGCGGATTTCACCCGCTACGGTGCCCTCTTGCAGTTCTAGCCCTTTCAAGACCCCCCGGTTGTAGTGCCTGATGAGCTCAGGGCACAGGCTGCGTTCATCGCCATGGGCATCCAGCAGTAGCCGCGCCTCCTGATTGCACAGGTCCAAGATGTTTTGCGCCTCTTGTTGCAGATATTTCTGGGATTCAGGCAGGTCCAGCTTGCCTTCGATCAAATGCCTTACCTGTTCCTCGCTCAGAGTATTTCCTTCGATGGCGGTGGTCGCTAGCACGCCTTTCGCGAGGTAGATTTGGTGCAGATTTTCCGCCACGTCTGGACGCAGCGGCGCTCCACTTAGGTGCTGCACCTTGGAAGCGATCTCCCCTAGAGTCAGCCACAAGCGGGAGTCATCATGAGGCAACTGGAGAGAGAATTTGATCCAGGGATGCGA
>JAIWOJ010000077.1 GCA_020216965.1 Prosthecobacter sp. | reverse complement strand
ATAAATCGCGCGGGCCAGGGGGCGAGCCTTGGGCTGAAGATAGAGCCCCTCGCCAAAGACGCCCTCAAACACCGGCCAGCGCACCCGATAGATTCGGCAGGCTGCCGTTTCATGGAGCAGCGCCGGAGTCATGGTATCGCCCACAAGTTCGAGTGCCGCGAAGGTGGCGCGCGCATCCACGAGACCCAGGGCGGCTTTCAGCTTTTCCCGCGTGGGTTGGCGCTTGGCTTTGGATTGGTCGATGAGCCGCAGGGCCATCTTGTCGATGCCCGCTACCATTTTGGCTGAAAAATCGGCCTCGGGCGCAAGCAGCAGAGTGCCAGGTAGGCTCTGCGAATGGCCGAGAGTGGCTAGGGCAGTGAGGGACAGGACCCGCAGTGCGGGGAGGAATGGATGCATGAGAGCATTACGCGCGACTTGCATCGTGCTTGCTCCATCCCTCACCACGGCTCAGGGACGTGCTTCGGGATGCCTGGAGAGGATCGCTCGCAGCCGTTTGACGGTCTCTGGCTGCTCGTCCGCAAGGTTGCGCGTCTCGAGCGGGTCAGCCACATAGTCATAAAGCTCGATTTGCGCGGTCGCAGCAGGCGCGCCAGGCTTTTTCCACTCGACGAGGCGATGGCGCTCCGTGCGGATGGCGCGGCCTAGGGTTTGCTTGGGAAAGCAGTGGTAAGCATGGTCACGCAGGCGCGTGGTAGGATCCTTGAGCACCGGCACGAGGCTGATGCCATCTATGGGCTGGGGGCCCGTGGGCGCGGGCAGCCCGGCCAGCTCAGCCAGGGTGGGAAAAAGATCCACACTCTCAGCGAGCTGGCGGGTGCGGCTGCCTGGCGATGTCAAGCCAGGCACGGCGATGAGCAGAGGGATGCGGTTGGCCTGCTCATAGTTCGTGTGCTTGGTCCAGATCCCCAGGTCGCCCAGATGAAAGCCATGATCCCCCCAGAGCACGATGATGGTATTCTCTGCACGGCCTGCCATCTCCAGCGCCTGAAGCACGCGGCCAATCTGCGCATCGACATAGCTGGTGGCTGCATAGTAGCCGTGGATGAGCTGACGCTTCAGCTCGGGGGAAAAGATGGCATCCGCAGCTTCCGGCACGGGCGTGTAGGCGGCGATCTCACCGCCGCGTTTGTGTGCCACGGGGGGGGAGCCGATGGGCAAGGTTTCATGCGCGGGCAGGGGCAGTTTGTCAGGATCATAAATGTCCCAGTATTTCTTTGGCGCAGAGAAGGGCAGGTGCGGCCGCACAAAACCAACCGCCATGAAAAACGGCTCTTGGATGCCATGCAGGCGCTTCACTACCTCCTGCGCCACGCGCCCATCGGCGTAGGCATCATCCTCCACCTCGGGTGCCTCCCAGGCAGCTCCACGCGGTAGCTTGCGGATCTGGTCCAGTTTCTGATTGGTAAAAAGCGCCTCCTCCCTGGTCAGTTGCCCGCCCTGGGTGCTCGCTGGGTCGAGGTATTCGATCACCTTGTCCTTAAAGGGCGGCGTGGTGAAGGAGGCAGGATCGCCCTCATTGCCATGGCCGATGTGGAAGACCTTGCCCAGCGATTGCGTGTGGTAGCCATGCCGGGCGAAGAACTGCGGCATCGTCACCGCGTCTGGCCATTTTTCCCGGAGCCTGCTGCCCAACCCGTAGAGCCCTGTGGAGGTGGAGCGAGAGCCCAGCATGAGCGTGAAGCGTGAAGGTGCGCACACGGCTTGATTGCAATAGGCTAGCTCAAACCTCATGCCGCGCGCCGCCAGGCGGTCCAGGTGCGGTGTCTTCGCCACCGCATCACCGTAACAGCCCAACGCGGGCTTCAGATCATCCACCAGGATCAGCAGGACATTCGGCCGCGCGGCCTGGCACAGCAGGGGGAAAAAGAAGAGAGTGAGCAGCAGCGTGGCTTTCATGGGCTGGATGGCACCCTGAAGAAACGCAGCAGACGCACGGTCTCTGCCCACTGCAGCGCGCCTGCACCTATCCAGCATCCACCAGCGCCGCTCATGCTCTGGCAGAATGATTTTCATGGCACGCCAAGCCCACCCGGCGGCAAACGAGGTTGCGCCCTGGCAGGCGGCGTGCTCCATACCTGCCGCATCCACTCATGAGCACACCCAACTCACTCTGGCCTCGGTTTCAGAAATACCTCACCCGCTATCCCGCCCTCGGGTTCAGCATCGACATCAGCCGCATGGCCTTTGAGGATAGCCTCTTTGAGCGCTTGAGCGGCGGGATCGAGAAAGCCTTTGCGGATATGCACGCCCTTGAGCAAGGGGCCATCGCCAACCCGGATGAGGGCCGCATGGTCGGTCACTACTGGCTGCGGGATGCCTCCCTGGCCCCTGCGGAACTTCAGGCTGAGATCACCAGCACCCTGGATGCCACGCTGAAGTTTGCCGAAGACATCCACAGCGGTGCCATCAGGGCAGCCAACGGGGAAAAATTCACCCGCGTGCTCGTGGTGGGCATTGGCGGCTCTGCCCTGGGACCGCAACTCGTGGCCCAGGCCATCACCCCGGCCAATCCCCCCATGGCCATCGATTTCTTTGACAACACCGACCCGGATGGCATGGACCGCACCCTCGCCCAGATCGGTTCTGGATTAGCGACGACCCTCACCCTGGTCATCTCCAAGTCCGGCGGCACCAAAGAGACGCGCAATGGCATGTTGGAGGCAGAAGCCGCCTACCGCGCTCTAGGGCTAGATTTTCCCAAACATGCCGTCGCCGTCACCGGCCCAGGCAGTGAGCTGGACAGGCACGCCATTGCGCAAGGCTGGCTGGCGCGCTTCCCCATGTGGGACTGGGTAGGCGGACGCACCAGCGTGATGAGCGCCGTGGGCACCATCGCCGCCGCCCTCCAGGGCGTGGACGTGCGCGGCTTCCTGGCAGGTGCCGCTGCCATGGATGCAGAGACACGCTGCCGCCCTGTGCGTGAAAACGCCGCCATGCTGCTCGCCCTCATGTGGTACAGCGCAGGCGCTGGCCGCGGCATGAAAGACATGGTGGTGCTGCCCTACAAGGACCGGCTGGTGCTCTTCTCCAAATACCTGCAACAACTCGTCATGGAGTCCCTGGGCAAGGAGCACGACTTGGATGGCAAAGTGGTGAATCAGGGCATCGCCGTGTATGGAAACAAAGGCTCCACCGACCAGCACGCCTATGTCCAGCAGCTCCGGGATGGAGTGAATAATTTCTTCGTGACCTTCATTGAGGTCGCCAAAGCGCGCGACACCGCAGGCATCGAGGTGGAGCCCGGCTTCACCAGCGGCGATTACCTCCAGGGCTTCCTGCGCGGCACCCGCAAGGCCCTGGCGGACAAAGGGCGCGAGTCCATCACCCTGACCATCCCAGAGGTCAGTGCCTTTAGCCTCGGCATGTTGGTCGGCCTCTTTGAGCGCGCCGTGGGCTTTTACGCCTCTCTGGTGAATGTGAATGCCTACCATCAGCCCGGCGTGGAGGCCGGCAAGAAAGCCGCAGGCGACTTCCTAGCCCAGATGAAAAAGGTGGCCGCCGCGCTCAGCGCCCAACCTGCCACCGCAGAGGTCCTCGCCGCCGCTGCTGGGGTGGACCCCGAGGACGCCTGGCACATGCTCAACCACCTAGCCGCCAACGGTCGCGCGCAGGTCACCCACGGTGCGACGGCTGCAGAGGATACCTTTTCAGCGTAGAGCTTGAGTGGCTGGGGGTGCCTCGGCAGCAGAAAGCAGCGCAGGCGCTGAGCAAGAGGGTGAAATGCCCCTTGCTCAGGCAGGAGAGTCAGGCTTATTGGACTTATTCACAATCCCTGACATCATGCCCCTGGAAATGCGCCGCCACCCCTGTGGCATCATTTACACCAAGGATTTCGCGGATTATCTGCGCGACAAAGAGCGCCGGGAGGCCCCCCGCCATCCTGGCAAGCTCCTTTCCCTAGAATATGTGAGCTGTGCTGAGGGTGAAATCGCAGGCACCTCCTGGTGGCAGCTAGACTGGATCCCCACCCCAGCCGCCCCGCCTGAGACCCAGCTACGCATCGGCGAAACGCCGGTCGCCATTCACCGCCAAAGCCGCCGTGGGCTAAAAAATCGGCTCCTGCACTTTGCCAATGGCAGCGTCATCGTGCGGCGCTGAAGCAGCAGCACGGGAGCAAGCTCAAGACCACCGTGCAGGCTGGCCTGTGCTCTCTAAAACAGCGTGCCACAGCTCACTATTCGGATCCACCTTGCGGCGTCCCTGCGCGACCATCGCCAGCGGCAGATGCACAAAGGACCCGTGCCAACGCCCCACGAGCATATCCGTCTTTCCCGCCATCGCCGCATGGACAGCAGCCTGCGCCAGGCGGGAGCAGTACACGTTATCCTGGGCATTGGCGGGCACGCTGCGCACGATGTAGCTGGGGTCGATGTACTTCAGGTTCACCTCCATGCGGCGGGATTTGAAGAAGGCTTGGATCTCATCCTTGAGGAATAGGCCGATGTCTCCGTAGCGCTTATTGCCGCTGGCATCCGTGCTGCCATCCGTCTTCAGCAATTCCTGCCCTGCCCCTTCCGCCACGACGATGACCGCCTGCCCGCGCTTTGCCAGCCGGTAACGTAGAGATTCCAAAAGCCCGCCGGTCCCCTGCAACGTAAAGGGCACCTCTGGAATGAGCACATAATCCACATTGCTACCTGCCAGCGCGGCAAAGCACGCGATGAAGCCGCTATCACGCCCCATCAGCTTCAGCAGCCCCACCCCATTCACCGCCCCACAAGCCTCCGTGTAGGCGCATTTCACCGCGTTCACCGCCTCCGCAAACGCCGTCTCAAAGCCGAAGCTCTTGTCCAGGAACATGATGTCATTGTCGATCGTCTTGGGAATGCCCACGACCGCCTTGCGCAGGCCGCGGCGCTGAATCTCCTGGACTAAGGCAGAAGCCCCCCGGAGCGTGCCGTCGCCGCCGATCACAAAGAGAATGTCAATGCCCATGTCCTCCAGCGTCTCCACCATATCCGAGACGGGCTGCTGACCGCGTGAACTGCCGAGAATGGTGCCGCCAAAGGTGTGAATCTGCGCCACCGACTCAGGCCGCAGCAGCAGTGGCGTATGCCCATAACGCTGCACCAGCCCCTCATAACCGTAGCGGAAGCCATACGTCCGCGTCACCCCATACTGCCGATGACACTGATTCACGATGCCGCGGATGATGTCATTGAGCCCTGGGCACAGACCGCCGCAGGTGACGATGCCCACCGTCGTCCGCGGGGGATCAAAGAACAGCCGCTCCCTGGGGCCAGCCTCCTCAAAGGTCATGCCCTGCCCTGGCTGCTCAAGACTGCGCAGGCTGCTATCATAGAGCACGCGGTCACGCGCATCTTCCTTAAAGGGGGCCTCCACCGCCCCGATCTGGTGAATGGGGGACTCAAATTGGGCCAAACCCAGGTTAGAAATCGGGACGTGCTGCATGGCTGTTGCATTTTTGCAAAGCAGGTGCGGTGCCAGTTTCCACTTGCGCGCCGGATTGCGGGCAGAACTGCTTGACGCTCCTGAGTCCTGCTTTACGCCCTGCGCTTCCCATCTTTTCCCCCACTGACGCCTCTCGGCACTCTCTGCCCATCCCTCATGTCCAAGCACCTTCACTTCATCGGTATCTGCGGCACCGCCATGGGCTCCACCGCCGTCGCCATGCGCCAGCTCGGCTACAGCATTAGCGGCTCCGATGAAAAGGTGTATCCCCCCATGTCTGAGGTTTTGCGTGAGGCTGGCATCACCGTGACAGAGGGCTACAAAGCGGCCAACTTGCCAGCCAAGGCAGACCTCTTTGTGGTAGGAAACGCCATCAGCCGCGGCAATGAGGAGCTAGAGACCATGCTGGAGCGCCGCCTGCCCTACACCAGCATGGCAGAGATGCTCCGGCGTGAGGTCATCCAGGGCAAACGCAGCTTTGTCATCAGCGGCACCCACGGCAAAACCACCACGACGACCCTGCTGGCCTGGCTCTTTGAACAGGCCGGGAAAAATCCAGGCTACATGATCGGCGGCGTGCCTGAAAACCTGCCCAGCGGCGCACGCTTCAACCACAGCGAAATCTTCGTCATCGAGGGGGATGAGTATGACACGGCCTACTTTGATAAGCGCAGCAAATTCCTCCACTACCTGCCAGAGTGCGCCATCGTCAATAACATCGAGTTTGACCACGCCGACATCTTTCCCACGCTGGATGACATCAAGCTGACCTTTCAGCGCCTGCTCAATACCGTGCCGCGCAATGGCCTGGTGCTGCTCAATGGGGATGACGCCAACTGCCTCAGCCTCAAAAGCTACGCTCCCGTCAAAACCATCGGCCTTGGGGCAGGCTGCAGCGAGCGCATCGTCATCACAGAGGCCGGGCCAGAGAGCACCTCCTTCACCCTCAATGGCGTGGCCTTCACCCTGCCGATGATTGGTGAATTTAACGTGCGCAATGCCGCCATGTGCGTGGCTGCCGCACGCCATGGCGGGCTGAGGGATGAGGAAATCCGCGCAGGGCTAGCCAGCTTTCGCGGCGTGCGCCGCCGCCAGACCGTGCGCGCCGAGGTCAATGGCATCACCCTCATCGACGACTTTGGCCACCACCCCACCGCGATCCGTGAGACGCTGCGTGGCTTCCGCCAGAAATACCCTGGACGCCGCCTCTGGGCCGTCTTTGAGCCCCGCTCCAATACCAGCAGGCGCAAGGTGCTGCAGCCCCAACTCATCGAGGCGCTGCGTGAGGCGGATGGCAGCGTCATCGCCGCCGTCGCCAATCCCGAAAAAGTGCCCGCCGCAGAGCGCCTGGACGTGAACGCGGTCGCCGCCGCCGTGGCAGCCGCGGGCAGGCCATGCTACCACGAGGCAGGCACCGAGGCCATCATCGCCCGCCTCAAGGCAGAATGCGCGCCTGGCGATGTCATCATCATCTTCAGCAACGGCGGCTTTGATGGCATCCACGAAAAACTCAGCGCCGCCCTTGCCTGAGATTGCCGCCTCACAGCAGTTCATCCACAAACCGGGCCGGATCAAAGGGCTGAAAGTCCTCCACGCGCTCCCCTAACCCGATGAAACGGGTCGGCACTCCCAACTCCTGTTGGATGGCCACCAGCACCCCACCTTTGCCACTGCCATCCAGCTTGGTGACGATCAGGCCCGTCAGCGGCACCGCCTTGTGAAACTCACGCGCCTGCTGCAGGGCATTGGAGCCCGTGGTCGCATCGACCACCAAGATCACCTCATGGGGGGAGGTGGGATCCTTGCGTCCAAGCACACGGTTCACCTTCCGCAGTTCCTCCATCAGATTGTGCTTGGTGTGCAGGCGGCCCGCCGTATCGCACAGCAGGAAGGCCGCCCCACTCTTCACCGCGCGCTCATAGCCCTCAAAGCAAACGGCTGCCGGATCGCTATTCGGCGGCCCTTTCACCAGCGTCACGCCCAGACGCTGGGACCAGACCTCCAACTGCTCCACCGCCGCCGCGCGGAAGGTATCCGCCGCCGCCAGCACCACCCCATGCCCCTGCCCTTTCAGCCCATGGGCCAGCTTGGCCGTAGAGGTCGTCTTCCCCACCCCATTCACCCCCACGATGAGCAGCACCTTGGGCCGCCCATCCGGGTGTGGCAGCAGCGGCGGCACGCTCTGGGGCAAGATCTTTTGCACATGCGCCCGCGCCACTTTCACGATGTCCGCCCCGTGCAGTTGCCGCTGCTGTGCCTGCAGATCCTCCACGATGCGCAGCGCCAGCTTCGGCCCCAAATCCCCTGCGATGAGCGCAGCCTCCAGCTCATCCCAATCAATGTTGGGCTTGGTAAATCGTTGAAGAAGGGATCTGAAAAAACCGGCCATGGATGAGGTGGAAAGAATGCGCTGCCCCTGCCCATGCAACCGCCCCCCCCAACCGTCAACCCCCCGCCACGGAGATGTGGT
>JAIWOJ010000076.1 GCA_020216965.1 Prosthecobacter sp. | reverse complement strand
GACCTGCCTGCTGGGCGATGCGGTCTGCGGTGCGGAAGCCGATGCCATGGATGTCCTGCGCGAGCCGGTAAGGATCACGGGTCAGCACGGCCAGGGCATCGTCTCCATAGGTTTTGTAGATGCGCAGGGCACGGGCGGAGCTGATGCCGTGCTGGTGCAGGAAGAGCATGATGTGGTGGATGCTCTTTTGCTTCAGCCAGGATTCCCGGATTTCTAAGCGGCGCTTTCGCCCGATGCCTTCGACCTCCTCTAGCCTGACGGATTCGTTTTCGATGATGTCAAAAACGCGCGGGCCAAACTTTTCGACGAGGCGCTTGGCATAGGCAGGGCCGATGCCTTCGATGAGGCCGGAGCCGAGGTAGCGCTCCATGCCCTCGACGTGGCTTGGGCGGGTGAGCTTGAGGGTGTCTGCCTTGAATTGCCGCCCGTAATCACGGGTGCTTTCCCAGACGCCCGTGGCCTCAAACTGCTCGCCAGCCACCACGCGGGGGGCTTTGCCAATCAGGGTGACCACCTCTGGCGCACCCTGCGGCAGCACTTTGAGGATGCAGTAACCCGTGTCCTCTGCATGAAAGGCCACACGTTCCACGAGACCGTGGAGTTGGGTCATGGCCTGAGCAGCGGACATGCGGAGTTTTTATCCGCGATGGCTGGCAGGAACAAGGCCCAGGCGGGTTAAGGCACTGAGATTGTGTTTTCCTCACCCACCAGCTTGCCAGAGAGGATCGGGGCGGTGGCGGTGCGGCTGGTAGGCAGGAGAAAGTGGCCGACGGCCTGATTCCTGCCAGGGATCAGCAGGGCACTGAAGTTCCCGGTGCGTGAGTTGGTGGGACTGCCCTCCACGAAATCCATCGCCGTGCCGCTGCCGGTGAGCAGACCATTGACGAAGTCGATGCCAAAAGTCAGCCGGTAGGGATTGGAACCACTGGCGAAGGTGGGAATCTTGAGGCGATTGGCTGCCAAGACGCCGAAGACAAAGGTGTAAGGGCTCCCCAGGCCACCTTGGGTGAAGTTCAAACGGGCGTTTGTAGCGCCGGGCGTCAGGCCAAAGATCATGGCTCCATTCCGCGGCGGCGTGTAGCGCGCCCCATTCGCAGCTAGCTGATGCAGCGGGAAGCCATTCGTGTAGCTACGGGAGTAAAAGGCGGATTTCACCCAGCCGAGGCTGCCTGTGGTGCTGCCCAGGGTGCTATCAAAAACCTGGAAGCCCTGGATGGAGCCTGCATAGTTGTAGAGCATCAAGTGCAGGGCCGTCTGCCCGGAACCACCCAGCCCTGTGGAGGCCGTCAGTGCCAGCCCATCTGCCAGCCGCAAGATCCACGAAATGCTGCCCGTGCTGCCGATGCGCTGGATGGCCCAGCCTGCACCCTGGGGATAGGTGGCATTTCCCACCAGGCTGCCTGGGAGCTCCAGCGCGGTATTCCACTGGCCGACATAGGCCGCAGAGGATGTCACCACCCGATAGCCAGAAATCTGAATCACAGCACCCGCCGTCTCACGCAAGGTGCCGATCAAGGCTCCCGTGCCCAGAGGCAGGGTGAACTGCACCTGCAGCGGCGTATAGGGTGAGCGGCGCGGCACCAAGAAGCTGCCGGATGGCGAGACCGTGCCGCCAGGCACCACCAAAAGCCTGCCCGAAATACTATCCCGATGCTGCCCACGGGTGATGACCCCTGTGTAGGCCCCCGTGCTCGCCACCGTGAGCCGCAGGGACCCGCCATAGCCGCCATTGTACCAGTCATTCCGGTCCAAGAGCGCCTGGTAGCTGCCGGCTGTGCCCGCAGGCAGCGGGTTCACCAGCCATTGTAGCACCAGCGGCGCGCTGGCGGCGCTGCCATTGTAGGCTGTGAAGACGATGCGGTACTGACCAGCCACCTCTGGCCTACCTGTGATGCGTCCCGTGCGGGTGTCTAGCAGCAGGCCACGCGGGAGCCCGCCCTGGCTAAAGCGGGTAGCCGTGCCGGTGTATTGGAGCTGGTAATCCACCTCACCGCCCACGATCCAATCCGGCGGCACAAAGGGCGTGAGCACCGGGGCGACCTGGGCCTGAACGGCTGGAGCGGTGATGAGGAAAAGGGCGAGGCTGAGGAAAGTCAGCCTGAAAGAAGAGAGCGCGGCATTCATGAGAGCAGCAGGTGGGCGAAAGAAATTTTCCACAATATTCCACATCACAAAAGCGGAAATTGTAAAAATTATAGTTTAATTAGATTTTTAGGGTGGCTTATCCCCGCAAAGCAGCCTCGGATTTCGCCCCGCTGTTCCGAGGCTGGGACGATTTTCACCCCGGATGCCGAAGTTTTGAGTGAGGTAGAGACCTCTGTCTGCCAGAACTAGCGCCTCCAGGTTCTCCCCGCCGCAGCCACCCTGGGGTCAGGGCGTGACTGTGACTTTCACGCCGATGCTCTTGTAGCCATCCATGATCTGCTGGGCGAGCATCGCCCAGGAGCGCTCAGCCAAGAGGATATCGAGGTGCTTGAAGGGAGCTGTCTCAGGGCTGAGGTCAGGGGGCGGGAAATCACGCGGATAGCGGAAGCCGCCGCCCGGCTGCCGCTGCACGCGCGGATCGGCAAAGAATTTCCGCAAGGCATCGACTTCGCCAAAAACGGCATCCATGTAGCGGATGAAGCGCTGGCCCCCGTCATCGAGATGACAGAAATAATACACAAGAAGCTGGGAACGGTGATACATATTCCGCATCGCCTGGGCAGTGGCGCATTCGGCATCCCAGGCGCTGCGGTTCATTTTGATCATTTTTTCCAATCCCTGGATGGCGAGGGGAAAGCCTTCCTGCTTCTGCCAGTGGTCGGTATCTTCTTTGAGGCCATTTTTATGGGAGCCCGCCCGGAAGACACCAGCCTTGTAGGGCAGCATCTCCGTGTACTCCGCCGTGCCTTCGATGATCCATTTGGGCAGGAAGGGCAGGTATTCATCCATGAGCTGGTGGGTGATCTCATGCACCAGGGTGCCGCTGCTGTAGTTATCATCCCGCGTGTAGCTTTTGCCCAGCTTTTGCAGCCCCAGGCTGGGAAAGGGGATTTTGAAAATCTTATCCCCGGAATCGTAAAGCCCGCCGGAGAGTTCCGGTCCACCTGCTGCCATGTAATCCTCCCGCGTCTCATACAGGGCAGCGATGAAGCGCGGACGCCCCTCAGGCGGGCGGCATTCGATGCCCCAGGGTAGCGCCTCGAGAAGGGATTTGGTGGCCTCAAAGGTTCGGGCGATCTCCTTCATCATGCTAGGAGCCAGCTTCGCCTGAGAGGTGAACTCAAAGGCTTCAGACTGGTAGATGTATTTGCGCTCTCCAGCGTTTTCTGACACCGGTTTGATCTCCACAGATTTTGCAGCCACCTCCACCAGCTGAGGCCAACTGCGCTGGGCGAGAGGCTTCCGGCTGCTAGCAGAGGCAGGAGATACCGCTACCCCAGTGGCGGGAGCAGCAGGCGCGCCCCCCTGGCGTGCAAATGCCTGATCCTCCGCGCTCAACTTCGCCAAAGGATAAGGCACCACACGCCCATCGGGCAGCTTCAGCAGCACATGATCGCCTTGGAGACCAGCAAACTCTGCCTCCAATTCACGCCCCCCCGCATCCTTCCACAACCTAGCAAAAACACCCCCCTCGCTAAACGCTAGCAGGCACAGGGTGATGAGGGCAAAACAGGTTGGGTTTTTCGCCATAATGGAGTGTGACTAGCACAAGCTTGCGATTTCAGGCAAGCCTGGGCTGCACTCGAATACCTCACCGCAAAGGCGGTGCCCAGCCATAGACCTTATCGCCAATGAAAATGGGGTGATGGTCTGGCGTTCGGCCCATGTCTAGCACCACCCCCCCACGCTCCACGCTGCTGACACGCAGGGGAGCATACACATCCCCTTCTTCCCACAGGATGTGCATGGGATCCTGCTCCTGAAAGCGAGTGCCCCCCACGGGGTTGATGATGCAAAACTTCCATTGGTAATCAATGTGGTGCACCGTGCCAAGATGCCGATAGACTAGAGCCTTTGGCACGCGGGAAAGGTCATAAGGCGGGTGGAGATTCTGCGCCCATGGATCATAAGCAGGCTCATGGTCCATGATGACCGGGTGCCCCGCAGGCAAAGCGCGCGCGACCACAATAGGCGGGCTAGGCGGTGTGGGCTCTGGCAGATACATGGCCGGTGATTGAGAGCGTGGGAAAACGCCAGGGCGGCCTGTAGTCACGGGGTCAAACTCATCCAAAACACGCGCCATCAGCGTCAACACCCCCGTGGGCTCACCCACATGGGTGAACTGACGGGAAAGTAGAATCTCATGAGTGCTGGCCCGCATTTTTTTAACCGTCAGCACATGCCGCTGACGGATGCCCACCACGCTGTAAGTCAAAACATAGTCCAGCCCCCGAGTCATCAAGTGGTCCACCCGTCTCGCTGCCGTGACAGCACTGGTTGCCGCCAAGGTTCCAGCAGCATCCTGAAGGGCTGCGCTCTCTAAATTAAATAACCGCACCTGCCCGCGCTGGAGGAAGGCACGGGTCAAAGCCTCCGTCACAGCGCGCGCGAGGTCAGGGCGGGCCTTGCCATCTAGGGTGAACTCCTCCGCATAGAGAGCTAGGCGAGGACGATCCGCCTGGGCCACCGTTTCCGCGCCGCCCGCTAGGCAAGACGACACATTTAGGAGCATGGATAAGACCAGGCAGCAGAAGGCGGGAAGTTTTTTCATAATCAGCAACCCTTTCTCAAGGAGCATCCTAGGTGCCATGCAGGTAGCTAGGGAAGAGAAAAAACCAGATTTGCAGCCCCGCTCTTCTCAGTTTTGCGTAATCTCAGCATGTCCATTTCCACACGACGCGGCGACGAAGGCGAAACCGATTTATTATTCGGCCACCGGCTCCCCAAGCACCATCCACGCATCCAAGCACTAGGCACAGTGGATGAACTCAATGCGGCCCTGGGACCGCTGCGCGTGTCTGCCAAACGCGAAGAAACACGAGAAATCATCCAAACCGTGCAACCTTGGCTGATCCACCTCATGGGTGAGCTCGCCACCCCCCCTGGTCTTGAAGCGCGTTACGCGGAAAAGCACCCAACCATGGCAGCAGACAAAGTGGCCTGGCTAGATGAATGGGTTGCCCGTCTAGAAGCTGGAGGGGCGATGCAATTCAAAGGCTGGGCACTCCCAGGAGAGGCTGGCGTGATGACGGGAGCCTACGCAGACCTAGCCCGTGTGGCTTGCCGCCGTGCTGAACGGCAAATTTCCAGCCTCCAGGAAACCACCGAGCCGCTGCAAAATGCAGAGATCCTGCGCTTCCTAAATCGCCTGGCAGATGTGCTTTGGCTGCTAGCACGCTGGGAAGAGAAAACATCCCCAAGTGCTTGAGCTCAACGATGCTCAATCACTGCCTTCGCTTCAAAGCGCACCTTGGGCAATGTCGCATAGCGATCCTCAGCGCTGCGGTAGCCCGCTGGGCACAGCACCGCCGTCGTCCAGCCGCTTGAATCCAGACCAAGCACCTCATCAAACTTCGCGGGAATGAAGCCCTCCATCGGGCAGGTATCCACGCCAAGAAGCGCCGCAGCGAGCATGAACTGCCCCAAGGCGATGTAGCTCTGTAGCTTCGCCCAAGTCTCCAGACCACCTTTGGCCTCCAAATTCGTGCGGAAGCCAGCCACCATGCTGCGGAAGCCAGCCAGCGCGTCAGCGGTGCCACCGCGCACTTCCACCATGCGGGCGATATTAGCATCAATCCAGTCTTCACCGAGCGCTTTCGGCACCGTCATGACCACGAGATGGGAACAGTCTGCCACCTGACGCTGGTTCCACGCATGGGGCACCAGTTTTTCACGCAACTCCGCATCCCGGATCACGAGGAATTTCCAAGGCTGGAGCCCAAAGCTGGAAGGGGTGAGCACCAGAGATTGCTCAAGGGTCTCCCAGGTATCATCAGGAATCTTTTTGGTAGGATCAAAGGCCTTGCAAGCATAACGCCAGTTCAGGGCTGCGAGAATGTCGGGAGGATTGCTCATGGGATGAAAAGTGCAGAAACTACGTTCAGCCAGTGCTGGCGGACACGTCTTTCGTCAAGCCAAGGAAATCTAGATTGATCGCTATTCCGAGGTCCTCACAAACAGGAGTTTCAGCCTCAAAGAAGAGCGAGTATCCGAGTTCATCGTTACTGTTCCCATAGCTCACATGCAGCACGCAAATTGGCTTTCTCCTGAGCTGATCCAGTACCGATCTCACGATAAACATCCCAGGCAAGTTTGTGTGTTCCTGTCTCCGTCATGAGACCTAGCCGCAAGCCTCCTTCCCCTTTTGGCATATCCTGGTATCGGTGGAGATGGAAAGCCTCGATCTCTGGCAGGTCGCGCAATTTTTCAAAAACATACACTAGCCCTGCTGCTTGCCGACGCTGATCTCTCTCGCTCAGGGTAGGCGAGTTGAATCCCTGTTCACTCAATAAGATGCCGCGCACACGTCCCTGAAACAGCAAATGTGGTTGGCTCAGGTAGGCTGGTAGCACTTGGAGATTGCGTGGGGTGATGTATTCGGTGTCAAAATCATCCGTCACGCCACTATCTTGCCAAGTATCAGGATTGCGCAGGTCACGCGGATAAGGGTGGTATGCCACTCCCCATTCAAAATCACCGCCATCTGTGCTGAATTTCTGAAAAAGTTCGATGAGATCACGAACAACATAAGTGCCGCTGCCTGTGCTTTGGCGGGTCCAGTGATGAGTTAGGGAAATAAAGACTCGTGCTTGGCGATCGAATAGGCGCGCTGTTTGGTGGACGATGCGTGCGGAACGATGGTAAGACTCAAGGTAGCGTTCCAAGGGCTGGTCACCCATGTTGGTCCAAGTGCCAGCCTGATCGATCTCATTGTGCAGGATCCAATTGCTAATCCGGCCTGGGGATTCGGGCTGGCCAGAGTATCTCTCGGCCAAAAGACGGATAGCGGCTGCATAAAGACGAGCACCCTCCTGAGTCGATAGATTTGGCATGGAGTAAATGCCACGTGCTTCTGCCTCAGGGTGCGTAAGCAAGCTGTGAGGGCTACCATCAGCGTGGCGGTGATTTCCTACAAGGAGGATGATAGACACGATGATACCGCGAGAGTGCAGTTCGCGCATAGTGGCATCTGTGCTGCGCAGGATGGCTTCATTAGCGAAATAATCACGCCCCTCACAGGGCCAGTGCACATAGCCTGGAGCTGGCTTCTCCCGCAGCAGGGCATTGAGCACCATGTTGAGGGTGACATGGTGAATCCCAAGCTGGAAGATTTCGTGATTAGGCTGAAGCAATGGGGGCACACCACCTAGTCCCTTTGGATGCGAAGCAGTCATGCGCGGTAAATTACCACCGATGCTGCTGACAGCATCCTCAGGCCACTTGGCAGCAGAGAGCCAGGTAGGCTGGTCTTTTTCTGCCAAACGCCAGCGCCAGAGGGCATGGTCACGCTGTGTGGCAGGATCTCGTCGAGGTAGCGTGAGCTGAAACCTGCCCTGTGCATCCGGTGTGGCTTCGAGCCCACCCTCAGCAGGGCATGGCTGCTGCATGGAAACCTCAGGAGGGAGGGAAAGAAGGCGGGCAGGCTGCGGTGTTTCCCCCGAGAGGTGAATGACGTCACGATCTACGATGACGCGCGTGAGCCGCGCGGGCCACTGAGCGGCGAGCTGATTTCGGATTTCGCGGGCTTCTTCCTGACGAATGGCTAAAATTCTCTGCCGCTGGGCATGTTGTTTTTCTTCCTCAGCATTCCTTTCACGGACGCGGAAACCGCGTAGCTGGATGATACTGCCCTCTTGCCCATGTAGAGCGATGTGAAAGCGCATTTCTGGATGCCCAGCCGCCGGCTTAGCCTGTGTCTGGCTGAGGTCAAAAGCCCATGGCTGCCAAGCTTCACTCAGGTGCACCGGCTGCGTGCCAGCGACGGTCATACTGCCGTCCGCTGTGCGAAAGCGTAAGGTAGCTGCATCTA